>CAMNLN010000163.1 GCA_946543025.1 uncultured Verrucomicrobiota bacterium | reverse complement strand
ACACGATTCGCTGCCTGGCGGCGGATACGATCGAAAAGGCGAAGAGCGGCCATCCCGGCGCGCCGCTCGGACTGGCCGACCTGGCCGCCTCGCTGTGGCTGAAGTACCTGAACATAGACCCGAAGGACGCCGCGTGGCCCAACCGCGACCGGCTCGTTTTCTCCGGCGGTCACGGCTCCGCGCTCGTCTACTCGCTCTTCCACCTCGCCGGCGTGGGCGACCTGAAGCTCGACGAGCTGAAGACGTTCCGCCAGGTGGGCTCGCGTTGCGCCGGCCACCCGGAGCGCAACGCGTTGCCCGGCGTGGAAGTCACCACCGGCCCGCTCGGCCAGGGCCTCGCGATGGCCGTGGGCATGGCCATCGCCGAGCGCATGGAGGCCGCGCGCGACAACATGGAGGGTTTTGAAATAGCTGACCATCGTACCTGGTGCTTCTGCGGCGACGGCGACCTGGAAGAAGGCATCTCGCACGAGGCCTGCTCTCTCGCCGGCTGCCTGAAGCTCGACAAGCTCGTGGTGATCTACGACGACAACGGCATCACCATCGAGGGCAGCACGAAACTTGCGCTCGCCGACGACGTGAAGCTTCGGTTCGAGGGCTACGGCTGGAAGGTGCTCGCCTGCGACGGACACGACTTCGATTCCATCGACCGCGCCTACCGCAAGGCGCTGAAGGTGACGGGCCAGCCCGTCATCATCGTCGCGAAGACGCACATCGGCCAGGGCGCGCCCACGAAGCATGACACGGCCGACGTCCACGGTGCGCCGCTTGGACAGGAGGAGCTGATCGGCCTCAAGCGCGCGCTCGGCTTCGACCCCGTGAAGACCTTTGACGTGCCGGGCGACGTGTACGACTGGTTCGAAGACCGCGGCGCGGCGTGCCACCGCATGAACCTCCGCTGGAAGAAGCTCGCCAAGGACTGGGCGGCGGCAAACCCCGAGAAAGCGGCCGCGCGTGACGCCGCGATGCGCAATGCCCTTCCCTCCGATCTCGCCGCAAAGCTCCCGGTGTTCGATCCCGCCAAGCCCGTCGCCACGCGCGCGGCCTGCGGCACCGTCATGAACGCCCTTGCGGCGGCGGTGCCGAACCTCGTGGGCGGCAGCGCAGACCTCGCACCTTCCAACAAGACCTATCTCAAGGGACTTGGCGACGTCGCCGCAGGAGCCTTCACGGGCCGCAACCTCCACTTCGGCATCCGCGAGCTGGCGATGACGTCCATCGTAAACGGTATCGTGGCCCACGGCGGCTTCCGCGCGTTCGGCGCCACGTTCTTCGTGTTCAGCGACTACTGCCGCCCGGCGATCCGCCTCGCGGCGCTGATGGAGCTCCCGTCGCTCTTCGTTTTCTCGCACGACTCGTTCTACGTGGGCGAAGACGGCCCCACGCACGAGCCGGTGGAGCAGCTGGCCGCCATGCGCGCCATGCCGAACGTGGCCGTGTTCCGCCCGGCGGACGCGAACGAGACCGGCGCCGCCTGGCTGGCGATGCTGAAGCGCTCGGAAGGACCGTCCTGTATCCTCACCACGCGCCAGAACCTGCCGATCCTCGACGGCGTCACGCCGGAGAAGGTGGCGAAGGGCGCATACGTGATCTGGGACAACGGCCCGATGCCGGAGGTGATGTTCATCGCGTCCGGCTCGGAAGTGTCGCTCTGCATCGAGGCCGCGAAGAAGTTGGCCGACCTCGGCCGCACGGCGCGCGTCGTCTCGATGCCGTGCCGCGAGCTTTTCGAGGCGCAGCCTCTTTCATACCGCGAGAGCGTGATCCCCGGCACGTGCGAGAAGCGCGTGATCGTGGAAGCCGGCGTGAAGTTCGGCTGGGAGCGCTACCAGATCAACTCGGCGACGACGCGCTACGTGACGCTCGAGACCTTCGGCGCGTCCGGCCCCTACAAGGAGCTGGCCGCGGAATTCGGCTTCACTGCGGACAACGTGCTCGCCAAGGCGCGCGAGCTCGTCTGACAAGACGGCGCGCGGTCAGATCGGCGTACGCGTACCGAGCAGCGAGTTCGAGTGCGCATGCGTGATGGCGATCGCCAGCGCGTCCGCCGCGTCGTTCTGCGGCAGCTCCGCCAGGCCGAGGAGCGTCTTCACCATGCGCTGCACCTGCTCCTTCTCCGCAAGGCCGTTTCCGCATACCGCCATCTTCACGCGACGCGGTTCGTACTCGTAGATGGGCAGACCCGCGTCGGCCGCCGCCGTGATAACGGCGCCTCTCGCCTCGCCCAGCACAAGCATCGTGCCGGCGTTCTTGCCGTAGATGACGCTTTCGATGGCAACCACGTCCGGCGCGTATTGCGCGATCAGCTCCGCCACGCGGGCGTGGATCGCGCGCAGGCATTCCGAGAGCGGAAGCTTGGGCGCGTTGCGGATGCGGCCCGCCTCTAGCGAACGCATGCGCGAGCCTTCCGTCACCAGCACGCCGTAGCCTGATGATCGCAAAGACGTGTCAATTCCTAAGATTGTCATGTGTCAAACTCCTCACGGCCGATATGAATACCCCGCCCCGTGAACGGTGACGATCTTTCGTCCATCCGTACCCAGTTTCTCGCGCAGGCGCCAGATGGCCTGGTCGATCGAGCGCGTGGTACCTGCGTACTCTCCGTTCCACAAAAACTCGATCAACGCCTCTCGGCTGACCGTCTCCCCGGCGCGCTCCGCCAGGTACTTGAGTATCTTGACCTCGCGCGGGACGATCGCCTGCTCCCGTCCGCGCGCGTCGACCAGCCGGTGGCGGACGCCGTCGACGCGATGCGCCCCGATCATGAACGACGCGCCGAGCGACGGCGGACGCGCCGGTGCGCAGGCGGCGATCGCGCCGGTGCGGCGCAAGGCGGCTCCGATACGCGCCAACAGTTCCTGTGTCCCCACCGTCTTGTCGATATAGTCGTCCGCGCCGCGCTGCAGGCCGTGCACACGGTCATGCTCGGCGTTCTTCGCCGTCAGCATGAGGATCGGCACAAGCGGATCCTTCGCGCGCATCTCGGCGCAGACGGTGTAGCCGTCGCGGCCGGGCATCATCACGTCGAGCAGCACGAGGCCCGGCCGCTTTTCCGAGAATGCATCGAGCGCCTCCAGACCATTCGTCGCCGTCCGCACGACGTATCCCGCGTCCTCCAATAGCTCCGCGAGCGTCTCGCGGAACGGCGCGTGGTCTTCCACGATCAGTATCTCAGCCATTTCTTTCCTCCGGCAGTTCAAGCGTAAAGATGCTGCCTCCGCCCGGTCGTGCGGCCACCGTCACGTCGCCGCCCATGTCGCGCGCGAAGCAGCGCGCAAGGCAGAGGCCGATTCCCGTGCCGCCCGTCGTGCGAGTCAGGTCGTTGTCGATGCGATAAAAGCGTTCAAAGATACGTTCGCGCTGGTCGGACGGGATGCCGTCGCCGCGGTCGGCCACCGCAACGGTCGCACGACCTTCCGCGCGCGCAACCGCAACCTCCACCGGACCTTTCGCCGCCGCATACTTGGCCGCGTTGTCCAGCAAGTTGCGCACGATCTGCCGCACGGCGTCGACGTCAGCGTTGACCCGGACATTTCCATCCGCGAGCTTTACGTCAAGCCCGCCCGGCGAAAACCTGTCGCGCAACGCGGCGACGGCCTCGTCCACGGCATGGTTGAGGTCGAAGGAGGCGCGCACGTAGCGCCGCGTACCCTTTCCCGTACGCACCAGTTCCAGTAGGTCGTCCACCTGGCGGATCACCTCGCCGTTTTCCTCGGCAATCGTCCGATAGGCGGCTCTCAACTTCTCCGGGTCGGCGACCTTCCCTGCGAGCAGGCGCTCGGCCTTCATGCGCACGACCGCAAGCGGAATCTTCAGTTCGTGCGAGAGATTGTCGATGAACGTGGTCTTGCGTGCCGATTCCGTCCGTGCCCGGCGTGCCGCGCGCACAAGCAGCAAGCCACCGATCACGAGGATGACGAAAAGAAGGGCAACGATGCACGCACCGGCGGCAAACAGGTCGCGTGGATTGCTCCCCGTCAGGTTGTCGCGCAAATCGACCTCCAGGCCGGCCACCTCGCCACTTCCGGGGCGCGCCCACGCGACGGCGACGTCCGTGTTGTTGGTGACTGGCGCGTTCCATCCGCGCTTAAGGGACAGGCTCTTGCTTCCGACGGAGTGCCATTTTGCATCGCCCGGAAAGACTTGGCGTACGGCCTCGGACAATCCCTCTTGCCAAACGAAGCCCTCTCCTTTCTTCCACAGAAAGATGCCCTTCACGCGTTCCGCCTTGTCAGCCTTCAGATCAAGCAGAGCATTGATCCGTGACCCTTCATCCTTCGTGTCCTTGAGCGCGCTCTGGACGTTCTGCGCAAGCGCGACCATGAACTCGCCGCGAATCTTCCGCCAATCCTGAAAACCTTCCTGCTGCCGCTTGAGTTCTCCATGCAGGAACAGGATACCGCCAACCGCAAGCGCGATTGCCGGCAGCACGATGAACGCGCAGTAGAATTTCAGGTCCTTGTCCATGTCAGACGGCGATGAAAACAATGCCGGGATTCGGAGAACGGCGGTACGGCGGCGGAATCCGCGACGAATCGGGGAATGCCAGGCATTCGGACGAAAACACGTCGCCGGCGAACTCGCCGTCGAGGAATCCCCGGATGTGGTTCTGCGCCCGGTAGCGGCGGCAAGCCGCCAGAACGCCCTGCTTGATGATCGAGGTGCCGCCGGAGGATCCGTAGCCGGTAATGACCGCGAAGAGCGACGGCCCCGCCGCGCGCGCCGCGCTGATGATACGCTCAAGCCGCGCGAGCGCCATGTCCACGTTCGTGCCGCGCGGATGGAGGTCGTATTCGACGAGACCGCGTCCACGCTTCACCACGCCACTCCTCCGTCCCGCAAGCGCGCCTGCACGGAGACAACGGCTGCGCGCGCCGTCGCGAAGGCGAGCGTTAGGTTGTAGCCGCCTGTCGGCCCGTCCACGTCCAGCACCTCTCCGGCAAAGTAAAGGCCGGGAACATTCCGCGACATCATCGTCACAGGATCTACGTCATCGCGTGAAACGCCGCCGATCGTGACAATCGCCTCCTTGAGCGGGCGCGGGACAAGCGTACGCAGCGTCGTAACCTGTCCGCCGTAGGACACCTCCATCGACATGCCGGCGTACCCATGCCGCGCAATCCACCGCTGGCAGTTGTACACCGCAGAACCGCTCAATCCCCACGGCTCGCAGTCAACCTCACCGGCAGACGAAAAGACTGTCTGGCCCGATGCGTCCAGCACTCGGGCCGTGCCGTCGTCAAACCGTGCGCCCGCTTGTGCCGAGATCGCTCGATCGCGCACCTCCAAGCCCGTCAGACCCGCTCGGCACGGTTCGACCCGGTGTCCAAGCTGCCGCGCGAAGTCTTGCCCATCGCCCACCGAACCCGTCTTCGGGAAGGAGAGTCCGCCCGTCGCCACCAACACATTCTTCGCCCAGACGGTGAAGCTCGCCGTCGCGACGATGAAGCCGTTCTTCATCGGCTGGATTCCTGTCACCGGGCAGTTGACGCAGAGCGGCACACCTTCATCGCGCAACAGGTCGCCGAAAGCATGCACAATTGTTGCGGCCTGACCTGAATCCGGGAACATCCGTCCGTCCTCCATGCGGCGAAGCTTCACGCCCAGACTCCTTACGCCGCGTACGATGGCCTGCGGCGGGCAACTTCGCAGGGCGGGCGCCGCCCACGCGGCGACCGGATCGCCTAAATCACGCAGAAACTGTTCGGCCGGAATATCCTTCGTGAAGTTGCAGCGTCCGTTCGCCGTCATCAGCATCTTCGCCCCAAGGCGTACCTTGCGCTCAAAGACGAGGCAGCCGATCTTCCGCTCCGCCGCCACGGCGGCCGCGAACATTCCCGCCGCCCCGCCGCCGACGATCGCCAAGGGCACCGGCTCGTGCTTCAAGTTCTGCCGATTCTTCATTGCAACGCATGACTCCAGACATTTTCCCTATAGGATACCATGCGTGCCGCCTTCCGTCAAATCACCAGAAACGCCATTTCGGCGGAAAGAGAGGGACATTCTCGAAATGGTCTATTTCTGGGGGGTGCGGACCTGTACGCCGACCGAAGACCTCGATGACGTCAAACCGGAAGTTTCCATGCCATTTTTCCCACATCAGCCAGTTCGCGCAGGCGCGAAGCAACACATTCTTCTTTCGTCGATCGACTCCCCACAGGGGCGATGCGCGCGGAGACCGCATGGCGTGTGTCTTCACTTCCACGAACGCGACTGTCTGGCGATCCGGCGAACGCGCGATCATGTCTATCTCGCACCTTCTGTCGCGCTTGCACGGGCGGACACGCCGCCCGATAATCTTCCATCCGTGGTTTCGGAGAAAACACGCGGCCACATCCTCGCCCCATGAGCCGATCCGAGCATTTTCATGTCCGGCATCGGACACTGACGGATTCTTCTTGAACACTGCAGTCGCAAACCACATGGCCAATCTCCTTCTCGCAAAAACATTCGGGCGAGCCGCGCGGAGAAGCCGCCAGGCGGGCGCATGGACGAGAACACAGGACACGGCAACCTCGGCCATCCACCGGACTACGCCCCGCTTCTTCCGCGCGACGGTCGCCCTTCAATCACGCGCTGACCGCCTCGACGGCAAGCGTTTCGGCCGCCGATGAGACAGATGTGGCCGCGCTCGGCGTGGGGCGCATGCGTGGAATCACCGTCGGGATGCCGAACGCCACGTACACGAGCGCCTGTTCGAGCATGAGCGCGCACGCGAACGCCTCGGCGGGACGGAAAAAGAAACTGACCCGCTGCAGGTCGCCAGCAAGCGGCTTCTTCGAGACATCCAGCAAATAGCCTGGCACCGGTTCGATACGATGCTCGAACTTGATGACGGCACTTGCGTTGGAGGAACGATGAAAGAGGCCTTTGCCGTCAGCCAAAGACTCCTGCACGCCACGCAAGACCTGCAGGATCTGGGCGAGATCCATCAGGTCCAGCTTCAGGCAGACGGCGTTTCGCCAGTCGAACGTGGGATGGACGGTATCGTCCGCCGTGCGCATGCCGATCGTCCGCTGCGGGGCCATCGTCAGGAAGATACTCCCCTCCATGTCCTCATGGGCGGGATGCAGTTCCAGCTGCAGGGCGGAGCCGGTTCCCTTGCCGTTTGGGTGGTAGAACACCTTGCGCGTCCGCCGGACAAACGGTTGCGCCGTGCTTGTTTCGTTTACGTTCATGGTACTGTTCCTTTCGTGCTGAACAAGGCCGGATGTCGGCCAACGCGAACAGTATCCCAAATCCGCGAAAGCGAATTGTCTCAAAATTGTCTCAAAACCGTCTCAAATTTGTCTCGCCTGCCTTACGCACAACAGGCCTGAACGAACCACCACACGAACAGCGCGCAAGCGGTGAACTTGAGAACTACGCCGACGAGAAAACCCAGCAAGGCGCCGACACCGCCGCGCATGGCGGCAGACACATCCTTGCCAGCGATCAGTTCGCCGGCAATCGCCCCCAAGAACGGTCCGAGGATGATGCCGAACGGCACGAAGAAGAGACCGACGAGCGTTCCAACCATGCATCCGAAGACGCCCCACTTTGAACAGTTGAACTTCTTGGCCCCAAGCGCGGGCACCACATAGTCGAGAACAATCGCAACGGCCGCGACAACGCCGCCGGCCAGAAGCCTCTCCCCCGTCAGCGCGTATGGCGTTGGATACAGCGTCCACAAGGCCGCGTAGGCGCACGCCACACCTGGCAGCACGGGAACGACACATCCCACAAACCCGACCAGCAGGAGGATCGCCCCCAACACAATTGACAAGATGTCGGTCATGATCATTCGCTTGCCTGCAACAGATTGGACAATTGGACGATTTGAAACGGCCACAGTATACACGATTGACAGTAGGGACGCAACCAAGCCGATTTGGTATACT
>CAMNLN010000162.1 GCA_946543025.1 uncultured Verrucomicrobiota bacterium | reverse complement strand
TGCCACAGCTACAAGGACAAGATGGCGCACGGCTTCGACGCCACGCACGGCCTCTTCGCGTATCCCGTCCTGATGGCGGCGGACATCCTCATCATGCAGTCCGACCTCGTGCCGGTGGGCAAGGACCAGAAGCAGCACCTGGAGGTGACGCGCGACCTCGCGATCAAGTTCAACAACGCCTACGGCGAGATCTTCAAGATCCCCGACGCGTACATCCCCGACACGGTCGCCACCATCCCCGGCACCGACGGGCAGAAGATGTCCAAGAGCTACCACAACACGATCGAGCTGTTCGACCCCTCCGCGAAGAAGAAGGTGATGGGTATCGTGACGGACTCGAAGACGATGGAGGAGCCGAAGGAACCGGAGGGCAACTCGATCTACGAACTCTACAAGCTCTTCGCGACGCCGGACGAGGTGGCCGAGATGGCCGCGAGCTTCCGCGCCGGCAACTACGGCTACGGCCACGCGAAGAAGGCGCTCCTCGCGGCTTACCACCGTCTCTTCGACCCGTTCAAGGCGCGGCGCGAGGAGCTGGCGAAGGATTCTGACGCGCTCGAGGACATCCTGCAGGACGGCGCGAAGCGCGCCCGCGCCGCTGCTGCCCCCACGATGGAGAAGGTTCGCAAGGCAGTAGGCCTGTAGCACGAGTTTTCAGCCACAAAGCACATGAAGCTCACAAAAAGGGAAAAACGAAAATGACGAAAATCATGATAAGAACGATTGCGGCGATGTTCGCCGCCACGGCACTTGCCGCGACGTCGACGCCGCAGGGTTTCACCGACAACCTCGACGCGGCGCTCAAGAGCGCCAAGGCAAACAAGCGGTACGTAGTGGCCGTGTTCAGCGGCAGCGACTGGTGCACGTGGTGCAAGAAGCTCGAGGAGGAAATCCTCTCGACCGAGGCGTTTCGCAAGGGCGCGGTCGGAAAGTACGAGCTGGTGTACATCGACAATCCCCGGAACAAGGATCTTCTCTCCGAGCACGGCAAGAAGAACAACAGGAAGCTCACGTCGAAGTATGAAATCGGCGGATTCCCGACCGTGCTCATCCTTGATGCCGAGGGCGAGGAGGTGGCCAAACTCGGTTATGACAAGAACGGTCCGGAGAGGTATCTTGAGAAGATTGAGGAGGAGACCAAGTACGCGCCGGACGTCAAGAAGTACATCGACCCGATCGAGGAGGTCCTGAACCGCCCCGAAGAGGAGATGGAGAAGGAGATGAATGAGGCCGGGAGGCGCATCGTCAAGAAGTACGTCGAAATCTACGAGAAGGCGTTCAAGGACGCCCGCGCGATGAAAGTCCCCGCGCACATGGAGAAGAAGAAGGAAGAGGTTATCTCCAAGCAGGAGAGGCAATTCGAAATGCTCAAGAGTTTCCTCGAAAACGACAAGTCCGGCAAGGCCAAGAAAGCCAAGGGCAAGAAGAAGTGATCGGGTAATCGCTCGAGAAAACAGAGACGATGGCGCAGGCGGAACTCATAGCGGAAGACTACAAGGTGAACCTCGACGTGTTCGAGGGGCCCCTTGATCTTCTTCTGTACCTGATCCGCCGCGAGGAGCTGGACATCTACGACATCCCGATCGAGCATGTCACGACGCAGTACATGAAGTACCTCGATCTGATGCGCCAGCTGAACCTTGACGTGGCGGGCGAGTTCATCGTGATGGCCGCCACGCTCATGGTGATCAAGAGCCGGATGCTCCTGCCCGTGGACAGGCGCGCTACCGAGGAGGGGACGGACGAGGATTGGGTTGACCCGCGCCTCGACCTCGTGCGTCAGCTGATCGAGTACAAGAAGTTCAAGGACGCTGCCGGCAAGCTCGCCGAGTTCGAGGTGATGGCGCAGGAGTCCTTCGACTACGGCGGCGGGCGGCCGAAGTTCGAGAAGACGGCCGCCGACGCGGCGGACGCGCTCGCGCACGTGGACCTTTTCGACCTGCTGACGGCTTTCCAGGAGGTTCTCGCGCGCCTCAACGAGGTGCCGCAGGAGGAGCTGAAGGGCATGCGCTGGAGCGTGCCCGACAAGATGGACATGATCATCGAGCGGACGCGCTCCGAAGGGCAGATCGCCTTCTCGCGCCTGTTCAACGAGCGGTCGCCGCGCGGCGAGGTGATCGTCACGTTCCTCGCCTTGCTGGAGCTGCTGCGCCAGCACCGCATCATCGTGTACCAGAACGCGGCGTTCCACGAGATCACCGTGCTGCCCTCGAAGGAGATGCCGGACGACAAGCCTTTGGATGCGCCGGACGACTATGGCGGTTAAAAATTAAAAGTTAAAAGGTTAAAGAGTTGGTGGAAGACGAGAACGTACAGAATACGGCGGAAGAGCCGCGAGACGACCTGCCGGACGCAGAGGATGCGGCGGCAGAGTCGAAGGCGCCGCCCGCGCCGATAAGACCAAAGGAGCCGCGCATCGCGCCGCCTTCCTCGTTGCAGGAGATCGTGGGCGCGTTACTGTTCGCTTCCGAATCGCCGCTGACGGCCACCGACCTCCGCGAATGCGTACGCGGCGTCGAGCCGGAGGAAGGCGAGTCGTCGGAGGTGATGGACGTGTATCGGACCTGCACGTCGCGCGAGATCGAGCAGGCGATCCATGGGCTTGAGAAGGAATTGGAACGGTCGGGGTGCGGGTTCCGCCTCGTCTGTGCAGGCGGCGCGTACCGCCTGCAGACGACGCCGATGTGCGGACGCTACGTGCGCGCGCTGCTGCATCTGGACAAGCCGAACCGCCTGTCGCGGGCGGCGTTGGAGACATTGGCGATCATCGCCTATCGGCAGCCGATCACGAAGGCGGAGATCGAGCAGATTCGCGGCGTGGCGGTGGATACGATCGTGAAGACGCTCGTGGACTTGCAGCTTGTGCGCCTCGTGGGCCGCAGCGAGCTGCCGGGGCATCCGTTCCTCTACGGCACAACGGCGCTCTTCCTCGAGCATTTCGGCCTTGCGTCGCTGGGCGAACTGAACGCGATCGACCCGACGCTCCAGCGGTCGAACCCGCGCGAGCGCGCTAAGCTGTTCCAGAAGAAGGAAAAGCCGAAGGAGGAGCAGGTTGATCTGCCGCCGGCGGAGTCTGTCCCGGCCGCGCCGCCGTCCGAAGAATCGTCGGCCGAGCAAGAGTTGCCGCCAGAAGAGGCGGAAGAAGAAGAGGCGGCGTCCGACACGCCGCCGGAAACGGTGGCGGACGACGATGACGATGTCTTCATCGACGACACGCCCGACGAGTTTGATGACGAGGATGATGACGACGATGACGAAGAAGACGAGGAGGATGACGATGAGTGAGTTCAACACAACGGTTGCGATGCTGCTTGGGGTGGCCGTGCTTGCCGCCGGGTGCGACCGCAACATGTCGATTTCGGAGATCGAGGCGAAGGAACGCACGTCACGGCTCTACACGACCGCGATGGAGGACCTGCAGGCCGGACGCACCGATCCGGCGATTCGAGGCTTCGAACACGTGCTTGTGCAGGAGCCGCGCAACTATTCGGCGCATTTCCAGCTGGCCACGCTGTTGCAGGACATCAAGAAGGACTACATCGGCGCGATTTCGCACTACAAGTCGTACCTCCTTTTCCGGCCGACATCGGACAAGGCGACGGTCGCCTCCGATCGGATGCGCGTCTGCGATACGTTGCTGAGCGCTGAATATCTGCGCAAGGCAGGGGGACGGCCGGCCGAGAAGCTCTCGAACGAGAACGAGAAGCTCTCGGACGAAGTGCGCAAGTTGAGGGAGCAGGTCAAGCGCCTTGAGGGGCAGCTCGCTCAGGCGCAAGGACAGGTGGAGCAACTGACGACGGCGAACAAGCGGTACCAGCGGCAAATCGCCAGCATCGGTGCCGACGCCGAGGATGGGACGCCGCGCAGGAGCGTTATCGCAAAGGAAACGCTGGCCGAGCTTAAGGCGCTGGCCGGCGAACAGCAGCGTCGGAAGTTGCGCCCGACGGACGCCGAACTTCTAGACGACGATTCGCCGCCCGAGGAGCGGCCGCTCCTCGCCGAGGCGAAACGCCTGAAGGAAGAAAGCGAGAAGGACGAACAGGATGCGCCGCGCAAGATCGTGCCGCCTGCGCCCGATCCCAAAGCTACAGCCACTGCCTCGCCTTCCGCTAAGGGCGCGTCGGATGGCGGGACATTCGACTCTTTCTGGGGAAACAAGGGCAATCAACAGAAGAAAGGGACCGGTCGCCCCGAAACATATGTCGTGCAGCCTGGCGACACCCTCTCGAAGATTTCTCGGCGCTTCTACGGTTCCCCTGCCAAGTGGCGGGCCATTCGCGAGGCAAACAAGGCGATTATCCCGTTTGACGGACGGCTTACCGTGGGACAAGAGATACGGCTTCCCTAATCGGAGACAGCCATGGCAGCCTTGCGTACAGCTTTGGTGAAACGGCGTCATGCCTACACGAGCACGGACATCCCGTGGGCCATGGACGTGGGTGCAGAGGGGGAGTCGTCCGACTTGGCGAAAGGTAACTGGCGGCTGTTTCGTTACCTGTCCGGCGGCGGGATGCGCGCGTTTGGCCGTCCAAGTGGACATGAGCTGCTGATGCGTCGCCAGTCGCGTTTCTTGTGGCTGGCAGGCGTGTTGGCTGTCGTGTGGCTTGTTTTCAGTTTTGTTTGAAGGCATGAGTACCTCGTCATGTCACATCCGACGGCGAACTGGCACAGGGTGATCCTGCGTCCGCTCATGATCGTCGCCGCTAAGATGCGCAGGGTCGACACGGCCTACCGCTTCCAGATGGGCGAGTTGATCCAAGGCGACTGAAAAGAAGGTGTCAATCGACTTCTACGCCTGCGACCCGCTCATCCCGTACGAGGCGTTTGTGCTATAATATCGGCCGCCATGCTCTCGCGCTTGTCAGTGTTGAACCTTGCCATCGTCGAAAAGGCCGAAATCGCCTTTGGCGACGGTCTTACGATCATTACGGGCGAGACCGGCGCCGGCAAGAGCGTCCTCATGGGCGCGCTTGAGTTGGCGCTTGGCTCACGTGCCGACGCTTCCGCCGTTCGCGACGGTGCGAAGGAGGCGCGCGTCGAGGCTGAGTTCGACTTGTCCAATCCCTCCCGGGCCGAGGTCCTTCGGCAGGTGGATCGGCTCCTTGACGAAGCCGGCCTTCCGGCGTGCGAGGACGGGCTTCTCCTCGTGCGGCGCACGATCGCCGCGGCCGGAAGCAGCCGTGTTCATGTGAACGACGCCGCGTCCACCGTCCAGACGCTCCGCGCGCTCGGCCGACTGCTCGTGGACGTGCACGGCCCGAACGACCATCAGTCTCTGCTGGACGAGCGTTTCCAGCGCGACGTACTCGACGCCTACGGGCGCATCGGCGTCGCTGCGTACGCGGGTGCATGGAATGCGCTCGTTTCCCTGCGTGAGGAGCGCGCGGCCCTGACAGGCGATACGCGCGATTTCGCCGAAGAGGCGGAACGGCTGCGCTATTCCGTCGACGAGCTTGAGGCCGCCCAGCTGACGGCCGAGGACGAGACGGAGCTTCCCGCCCGCCATGCCGCCGCCGCGCATGCCGCCGAGATACTGGAGTGCGCGAACGCCGCCACCGAGGCGTTGTCGGGCGATGCGGAAGGGGCTGCCGCCTCGGCGCTGATTGCCGCTGGCGCCCGCCTAGCCGAGATGGCCCGCTACCACGAGGCTGCCGCCGAGTGGCAGGAGGAGGTCGAGAACCTGACCGTGCGTGTGCAGGAGCTTTCGCGTACGATCGCCGATTCGATCTCGCGCATTGACGCCGATCCCGACGCGCTCCAAGCGTTGGACGACCGCCTGTCGCTCGTCAACCGGCTCAAGCGGAAGTACGGGTGCGCCACGGTGGACGAGCTGCTGGCGCTCCATGACGCGCGCGCGGCTCGCCTGGCTGACCTTGACGGACGCGAAGAGAAGCTGGCGAAGCTCGATGCGCGGATTGCCGAGGCGGAAAAGGCCGTCCGGACGGCGGGCGCGGCCGTGACGGCCGCTCGCGCCAAGGCGGCCGTTCGGCTGGGAAAGGCGATCACGCGCGAGCTGCACGGGCTTGGTTTTCTGAAAGCGGGCTTTGATATCCGCCTCTCGCCGCGCGAACCGGATGCTTCCGGGTGCGACGCGGTCGATTTCCATTTTGCTCCCAATCCCGGCGAGCCGTCGCGTCCGTTGCGCGATATTGCCTCCACCGGCGAGATTGCACGCGTGATGCTGGCCGTGAAGTCGGTCGTGGCCGAGCACGACGCGGTGCCGGTGCTCGTGTTCGACGAGATTGACTCCAACATCGGTGGCGAGGTGGGGCGCGCCGTCGGCGAACGGCTGCGTGCCGTCGCGCGCCACCGCCAGACGATCGCGATCACCCATCTGCCGCAGAGCGCTGTGTACGGCGACCGCCATTTCGCTGTGGCGAAGACCGTCTCCGGCGGGCGTACGCGCACCGCGATCCGCGAGCTGGAAGGGGAGGATCGCATCACCGAGATCGCGCGGATGCTCGGCGGCGCGTCGCTCACGTCCGTCGTCGTCCAGCACGCGCGCGAGCTGCTCGCGCTGGCGACGGAGGACAAGAACTTCGCTTGCCACAAACGTTCCGACGCTGAAGGGGAATGACTTCCATGCGCCTGGTCGAGCCTGTGGCGAACGGCGACTCCGCTAGTGGAAGAGGATTGTTGTGCCGCAGGAAGGGATTAGGCGGAGCGTCTTGCCGTCGGTGGCGAGCGATGTCGTCCAGCCCGCCTCCAGGAGGGCCATGCTCTTCTGCGGGCGTCCGTTGATCGCGATGTCGGACGTGGCGAGGACGTAGCCTGCGCTCGTGAGGGGAAGCGATTCCACGTCCTCCACGTTCGCGACGCAGTCCGTGCCGAACGCGAGTTCGCGCGTCGCGGTCATGTGCTTGTCCTGCAGCAGGTCGTCGGCGCGCGCGATGAACTCGTTTGAGATCGTGAGCGCCACCTTGCTGCCGAGGGCGGGCGAGCCCTTGAGCCGCGCGATGCGGAACGAGCAGTTGGTGTCGCACGTCAGGGGAATCCCGGCGTCGAACTCGTACAGGTCGAAGACGTTCAGGAAGTCCTGCGTATCCGGCGCGAACTTGGAGTTCCGACCGAACTTCAGGAGCGGGGGCTTGCCGTCTGGACAGCGCCACCCGTAGCTGATCGCATAGCTCGCCGAGAGCGTCGCGTTCGAGACGACGATCGGTCCCGGCGAGAGGAACGTGTGGTATTCGCGGAAACGGAAGTTGCTGTCAACGCCGTTCAGGCCGCGCAGCACGAGCGTATGGCCGTTCTGGACCGTCGTGGACTGGCTGAAGATGCCCATGGAGCTTTTCGACATGTGGCCGAACTGCGTGTCGTTCCGCAGGATGTACCGGCAGCCGTACGTCATCCGCCAGCTGGAGCCGCGAAACGCAAGCGAGTAGCCGCCGGACGTGGCGGCGCCGTTCCCTCCGAGTTCGAAGCTGATGTTCTGCGCAAAGCACTGGTCCCAGTTCCCGGCGGTCTCCACGAGCGCCGTCGCGCCGTCCTCCACCTTCACGTAGACGCGCGTGCCGGGGTGGCCCGGCGACGCCCCCCACGAGTCGATGCTGTTGCCCACGTAGGTGCCCTCGCGCACGACGATCTGCTTGATGCGCTCGCGGATGGCGAGATCGTTCGTGCCATAGAAGCGGCCGAGGCCGGTCTTGACGAGCGTCGTGTCGGCCGGGTACTCGGCGAGGCCGCTGCGCGCGAAGACTTCGGGGAAGTGTTCGGTACGGTCGTTGTCCACGAAGAACTCCAGCTCACCGGCATCAGGCTCCGAGCCCTCCCGCTTTGTGGTCGTGCCCGAGACGTAGACGAGCGCCGTGTACGCCGCGCCGCCCCGGACGCGGTTGTTCTTTACGAAGATGCCCGGGCAGTCCGCCGCCGCGACGGGATACGTGCCGT
>CAMNLN010000161.1 GCA_946543025.1 uncultured Verrucomicrobiota bacterium | reverse complement strand
GCGCGCCGGATCTCGTCATCGTCGAGACGAAGACGCCCGTCGTCAAACGCCACTGGAAGTGGATGTCTGAGCATCGGACCGGGTACAAGACGGTGCTCGTGGGCGACCATGTGACGGCGTTGCCGGACGAGACGATGGCGGCGTGTTCGGTAGACTACGTGCTCACGGGCGGCGACTGGGACTTCCTTGTGAAGAACCTGGTGGAATCCGGCTTCGACCCGGCAAAATTCGAGCCGGGAATCTGGTACCGTGACGGCGACGAGACGAAGAATACGGGCTGTTTCCAGCTGAATCACGACCTCAATTCCGCGCCGTGGATCGATCGCGACCTTTGCCATTGGAAACTTTATGCCGTGAAGAACGGCAACTTCCGGCGTACGCCCGGCACCTACGTCATGTCCGGCCGCGACTGCTGGCACGCGAAATGCACCTTCTGCAGCTGGACAACGCTCTACCCGCATTACCGCACACGCGATCCGATCGACGTGGTGAACGAGATCGGTGACCTCATCGCGCGCTACGGCGTGAAGGAGATCATGGACGACTCCGGCTCGTTCCCCGTCGGGCCGTGGTTGAAGACCTTCTGCGACGAGATGATCGCGCGCGGCTACAACAGGAAGCTTCGCATCGACTGCAACATGCGCTTCGGACGCCTTACGTTCGACGACTATGCGCTCATGCGCAAGGCCGGGTTCCGCCTCGTGCTTTTCGGAGTAGAGTCCGCCAACCAGTACACCCTCGACCGTTTTGTCAAGGCGCTGAAGGTGGAGGACGTGGAGAAGGGGGCCGAGTGGGCGCACAAGGCGGGGCTGGACGTGCACCTCACGTTCATGTTCGGCCACGCGTGGGAAGGCCCGGCCGAGATCGCGAACACGGTGAAGCTCGCGCGCAAGATGCTCGCGAAGGGGTGGGCGTCCACGCTCCAATGCACGATGACGATCCCCTATCCCGGCACGCCGCTCTTCAAGGAGCTGAAAGAGAACGATGGCCTCACGACGCTCGACTGGGACGAGTACGACATGCGGCGGCAGATCACGAAGACGCCGCTTGTCTCGGAGGACGAGATCAAGAAGGCCGTGCGCGAGGTCTACAGCGGCTTCTTCCAGCCGCAGGCCCTTTTGCGTCGGCTCTTCTCCACGCGTACGCTCTTCGACTTTGGCTTCTACTACCGTGGAATCCGCTCGCTGCTCGGCCACCTTCTCGATTTCCGCCGCACGTCGGCTTGACCGGGTGAAACGGATTTGGTAAACTGTCGCGCGACAGGAACAAAAAGATGAACTTCGGTTTTCGACTTCTTGGCCTTCTGAGCCTTGGCCTTCTCCTTCTTGGGAGCGGGACGGGTGTGGTTTGCTAGGAACCGAAGATCGACGTTCGAGGACAAGCAAACGGCCCCGCCCCCAAGGCGAGGCCGTTTTCGGTTTTCAGGGGACGGCGGCAACCGAGGGACGAGGTCACAAAGGAAACGAAAAAAGATGAATGACAGGCAGATACGGTTCTTCGATACGACGCTGCGCGACGGCGAGCAGGCGCCTGGTTACTCGATGACGCTCGAGGAGAAGACGCGCATGGCCGTCCAGCTCGAGGCGCTCGGGGTGGATGTGCTGGAGGCCGGATTCGCGATCGCGTCGCCCGGCGACTTCGCGAGCGTACGGCAGATCGCCCGTACGGTGAAGACGACCACCGTGGCCTCGCTCGCCCGCGCCCTTCCGAAGGACATTGACGCGGCGGCAGATGCCGTGAGGGAGGCGGTGCATCCGCGCATCCACACCTTCCTCGCCACGAGCGACCTGCACCTGAAGGTGAAGCTCCGTATGACGCGCGCGGCCGCGCTGGAACGGGTGCGGAAGATGGTGGCCTACGCGCGCAACAGGTGCGCGGAGGTGGAGTTCTCCGCCGAAGACGCCTCGCGCACGGATCTCGATTTTCTTTGCCGCGTGGTCGAGACCGCTATCGCCGCCGGCGCGTCTGTGGTGAACATTCCGGACACGGTGGGATACTCGGCTTCCGAAGAGTTCCACGATTTCATCCGGGCGATCATGACGCGTGTTCCGAATCTGGACCGCGCGATCCTTTCCGTCCACTGCCATGACGACCTCGGTCTCGCCGTGGCCAACACGCTCGCGGCCATACGTGCCGGCGCGCGTCAGGTGGAATGTACGATCGGCGGCATCGGCGAGCGAGCCGGAAACGCCGCGCTGGAGGAGGTCGTGATGGGCCTTCGCACGCGGCGGGACTACTACAAGGAACTTTCTTTCAACATCCGCACGACGGAGATCGCACGCACCGCCCAGCTGCTTTCGCGCATCACCGGCGTGAAGATCGCGCCGAACAAGGCCATCGTGGGCGCCAACGCATTCGCGCACGAGAGCGGCATCCACCAGCACGGCGTGATGGCGGACGCGAAGACGTACGAGATCATGACGCCGGAGTCCGTGGGCGTGAAGCAGACGGAGCTCGTGCTAGGCAAGCACTCGGGCCAGCACGCCTTCGAGTCGCGCCTGCGGACGCTGGGATACGAACTCGCCCCCGAACAGGCGGCGGATCTCTTCTCAGACTTCAAGGCGCTTGCCGACCGCAAGAAGACAATCCTCGACCGCGACCTCGTGGCGCTCGTAGAGTCGAAGATGACCGCGCGCATTCGTCCAGAGCGCGAGTGGAAGCTTGACACCTTTGTCGTCAACAGCGGCAACCACATGAGCGCGACGGCGCAGGTCACGCTCGTGAGGAACGGCAAGACGCGCCAGGAGGCGGCGTTGGGATCAGGTCCCATCTACGCGGCGTTTCGCGCCGTCGAGAAGATCATCCGCCACAAGTTCGCCTTGGAGGACTACCGTATCGAGGCCGTCACCGAAAGGCGCGACGCGCTTGGCGAAGTGTTCGTGAAGATATCCGACAAGCGAGGTGTCTACCGCGGGCGGGGCGTCTCTACGGACATCATCAAGGGCAGCATCCTCGCGCTTCTGAACGCCGTGAACCGCATGCTGGAGGTCGGGTCATGAGCATGACGATGACGCAAAAAATACTCGCGGCGCATGTAGGAAAGACAGAAGTCCATGCGGGCGAGCTGGTGATGGCGCGGCTCGATCTCGTGCTGGCGAACGACATTACGGCGCCTGTCGCCATCGGGGAGTTCGCGAAGTTCGGGAGGACCGACGTGTTCGACCGCAACCGAATCGCGCTCGTGCCGGATCACTTCGCGCCAAACAAGGATATCAAGGCGGCGGAGCAATGCGCCTGCATGAGGCGGTTCGCGAAAGAACAGGGAATCGCGAACTACTTCGAGGTGGGGCATGACTGCGGAATCGAACACGCGCTCCTGCCGGAAAAAGGGCTCGTGACGGCGGGCGACTGCGTGATCGGCGCGGATAGCCATACGTGCACCTATGGCGCGCTCGGCGCGTTTGCCACCGGCGTCGGTTCTACGGACGCGGCGGCGGGGATGGCCACGGGAGAGGCGTGGTTCAAGGTTCCGTCCGCCATTCGAGTGGTGTTGAAGGGTGCGCCGCGCAAGTGGGTTGGCGGCAAGGACGCGATCCTGCATCTGATCGGCATCCTTGGCGTGGACGGCGCGCGTTACCGATCGCTTGAGTTCACGGGCGACGGCGTGGCGGCGCTTTCGCTGGACGACCGCTTTACGATCGCAAACATGGCCATCGAGGCCGGCGCGAAGAACGGCATCTTCCCGGTGGACGCGCTCACCCGTCGATACCTCTTCGAACACCGTGCGAAGGAGCCTGTCGCCCATGCGGCCGATCCCGATGCAATCTATGAACGGACGGTCGAGATTGACCTCGCCGCGCTCAAACCGACCGTCGCCTTCCCACATTTGCCGTCGAACGTGCGGACGATCGACGACGTGGGCGCCGTGCCGATTGACCAGGTGGTGATCGGCTCTTGTACGAACGGACGGATCACGGATCTTCGGATCGCGGCCGAGGCGATGGCCGGACGGCATGTGGCGCACTCGGTGCGCTGCATCGTGATTCCTGCCACGCAGCGCGTCTGGCTGCAGGCGATGGAAGAGGGACTTCTCAAGACGTTTGTCGAGGCAGGGTGCGTGGTCTCCACCCCCACGTGCGGGCCCTGCCTGGGCGGGCACATGGGTATTCTCGCGAAGGGTGAACGGTGCGTGGCCACCACAAACCGAAACTTCGTGGGACGGATGGGACATGTGGAGAGCGAGGTGTACCTTGCTTCGCCAGCCGTTGCGGCGGCGAGCGCGGTAGCCGGGCGGATCGTTGCGCCGGAGGAACTGTCATGAAGCTGCAAGGAACCGTTTTCAAGTACGGAGACAACGTCGATACGGATGTCATCATCCCGGCACGGTATCTCAACACGCCCGACGCGAACGAGCTGGCGGCACATTGCATGGAAGACATCGATCCGCAGTTCGCCCGGACAGTCCGGCGCGGCGATATCCTTGTCGCCGGATGCAATTTCGGTTGCGGGTCCAGCCGCGAGCACGCGCCGCTCGCCATCAAGGCGTGCGGCGTTGCCTGCGTGATCGCGTCGAGCTTCGCGCGCATCTTCTATCGCAACGCGCTCAATATCGGCCTGCCGATCCTTGAGTGTCCTGCTGCTGCCGAAGCCCTCGTGGCAGGGCATCAGGCGGCGGTGGACCTCGCGGCGGGCACGATCATGGACGAGGCGACAGGCGCCGCGTTTGCCGCCGAGCCGTTTCCTCCCTTCATGCAGGAACTGATCAAAGCTGGTGGACTCGCGAATTATCTGATGCTAAAATCTCAACGAGCGTAGCCATGAAGAAGACAATTGCAATCCTGCCGGGCGATGGCATCGGACCGGCGATCGTGGACATGGCCGTAAAGGTGTTGTCGACCGTCGCCGCGAGATTCGGCCACACGTTTGAGATGACCTCTCACCTTGTCGGCGGAGCCGCCATCGACGCGACGGGCATGGCCCTGCCGCCGGAGACGCTTTCCGCCTGCGAGGCAGCAGACGCCGTGCTGCTGGGTGCGGTGGGGGGGCCGAAGTGGGACGCGCTGCCGTCCGATCGGCGTCCCGAACGCGCCGCGCTTCTGCCGCTTCGCGCGAAGTTGGGCCTTTTCTGCAACCTGCGTCCTGCGAAGGTGTGGGGGGCGTTATCGGGCGCGAGCCCGCTCAAGCCGGAGATTGTGGCGGGCGGGATCGACCTCCTCGTGGTGCGCGAACTGACGGGCGGCATCTACTTCGGTGCGCACGAGCGGGCTACGGACGGGAAGTCCGCACGTGACGTGATGGCCTATTCGGTTATGGAGATCGAGCGTATCGCGCGCATGGCGTTCGAGGCCGCGCGGACGCGTCGGGGCAAGGTGACGAGCGTCGACAAGGCGAACGTGCTGGAGACCTCGAAGCTCTGGCGCGAGACGGTGGCTCGCATTCACGCCGCCGAGTACACAGACATCGCCCTTGACCACTTGTATGTGGATAACGCGGCGATGCAGCTCGTGCGCGCGCCGAATCGTTTCGACGTGATTCTCACGGAGAACATGTTCGGGGACATTCTCTCGGACGAGGCGTCACAGATCGCCGGTTCCATCGGATTGTTGCCGTCGGCGTCGCTGCGAGAAGACGGTTTCGGGCTCTACGAGCCGATTCACGGTTCCGCGCCCGACATCGCCGGAAAGAATGTCGCCAACCCGCTTGCGACGATCCTCTCGGCTGCGATGATGCTGAAATATTCCTTCGGACTCGTCGCTGAGGCGGCGGCGGTCGAGGAGGCGGTGGGGAAAGTCCTCGCGGCGGGCGTGCGCACGGCGGACATCGCCCGTGTCGGTGAAGCGTCTGTGGGTACGCGCGCGATGGGCGAAGCCGTATGCGCTGCCTTGAAACGATGAATGAAAACGAGAAGGAGAACGAAGATGAAGTACGTGGCAGTTGCGTTCTTGGCCGTTATTCTGGCGGCTCTGATATTTCTGGGCGGGTTGTGGATGGGTTCGCGAGCGAACGCAGAAAAGGTCTCCAACGCGGAGATTCACGAGAAGGTGAATCAGGAGACGATCGGTCTTCATAAGCGTTTTGATGCCGTCGACGCCAAGCTTGACATCCTGCTTAACGTCGCGACGAACAGCATGGCGCGGGATTTCCGTCGATGACCGGGGCGTCGGTCCAGGCGGCGGACGCACGAAAGATTTGCCTCGCGTCGTCGCCGTCGGAACGTGAATAACGGCCCGTGCGAACCGAAATATGGTAGAATAGAGCCGTTCGTTAGAACGGTTCGTTCGGATTCAGAAGAAGACTAGAAAGGAACAAGTCATGGCGACGAAGAAATGTACATGCGGATGCGGTGCGGACATCGGGTTCCAGGCGCCGCTGAAGGCGATTAACTTCCTGCGGGCACACGCACATGGCGCGGCGCAGACCGTGGCGGTGGCGTGGGAGCGCGAAGACGGATACGTGTTTCGCTACGACGTAACGCTTCCAAAACGCATCCATCCTGCGATGTTGCCAGGCGTACGGCACCTTGTGGAACGTGTGGCGAAGTTCGTCCTGTGGAGCGCGGGCGGTTGGAAGCTCCACCTCGCGGGGCCGGATGAGATCGTGAAACCCCTTGCGAAGGCTTACTCGAAGAATGGCCTGCGCGCGTTCGACTTCAAGTTCTTCTCCGACCTCTACCGGCGGAAGGTGGAGACGTCCATCGTGCCGCTCAAGAAGATGCCCGAGACGAACGAGCGCGAGGTGGCCGTAAAGCCGCGCACGGACGGCAACCGCATCGGCTTCGATCTTGGCGCGAGCGACTTCAAGATTTCCGCGCTCAAGCGCGGCAAGGTCGTTTTCTCCAAGGAGTTTCCGTGGGACCCGCGCAACCAGCCTGACCCCGAGTACCACTACACGAAACTTTCCGCCGGATTGGAGGAGGCGGCGCTTGCGCTTGGCGGGAAAGTGGACGCCATCGGCGGCTCGACGGCGGGGACGCTCGAGGGCAAGCGGCTGGGGCCGGCCTCGCTCATCCGCGCCGTCATCGAGAAGGCGCCCGAGAAGCTGGAGGCCGCGCGCGGCATCTTCGAGCGGATCGAGGAGGAGTGGCAGTGCCCGTTCGAGGTGTTCAACGACGGCGACGTGACCGCGCTCGCGGGCGCGATCGCGATGAAGCGCACGGGCATCCTCGGCATCGCGATGGGGTCCTCGGAAGCGGCGGGCTACATCAATCCGAAGGGAGCGCTCACGGGACGCATCAGCGAGCTCGCGTTCGCGCCGGTGGACCTGAACCCGAACGCGGCGAAGGACGAGTGGAGCGGCGACGCGGGCGTGGGTGCGATGTACTTTTCGCAGCAGGCCGTCGATTACCTTGCGCGGCAGTTTGGCATGAAGTTCCCGAAGGCGATGAAGCTGCCCGAGAGGCTGAAGGTGGTGCAGGCGGCGATGGAGAAGCGCGAAGAGCTGGCGTTGCGCGTCTACCTGATGATCGGGCGCTATCTTGCGAACGCGGCGGCGTGGTACCACGAGTTCTACGACTACTCGAACCTGATGATCCTCGGGCGCGTGACGAGCGGCTTTGGCGGCGACATCATCCTCAACACGGCGCGCATGGGCCTGGAGGCGGTGGACCCGTTGCTTGCGGAACAGATCGACATATTCATGCCCGACGAGAAGACGCGCCGCCTCGGACAGTCCGTTGCCGCCGCGCAAATTCCCACGATCGGATGAAAGGATCATACGGCATGAGCAAGCAGGAAACGATGACACGGCGGGGATTTCTCGGCGGGACGGCGGCGTTTGCCGCGTTGGGAGCGGGCTGCGCCACGGCGAACGCGGCGGCGGCGCGGCCGCTCGATCCAGAGGCGATCGGGGTCATTTCGGACATTCACGTGGGCCTGCCGCTCGCGCGGCAGAAGTACAAGACGATGCGCGACTATCCGCACCAGCCCGCGGCCTCGCAGGCGCTTGTGCGCGAGATCCTCGCGTTGCCGCGTCCGCCCGCAAACGTCCTCTGCCTCGGCGACATCTCGCTGGCGTTCGGCGAGACGGAGGACTACGCGATCGCCGCCGAGACGCTCAAGCCGCTCA
>CAMNLN010000160.1 GCA_946543025.1 uncultured Verrucomicrobiota bacterium | reverse complement strand
ATCGAGCTTCACGAAGGGGATGGGCTTCGGCACGTACCCTTTGGGCGTGTTGCCCGTGCAGAGAAATGTTTCAGGCGCATGGAAATCAAGGTCTGAGATGTTCGTACCCTTCGAGTTTCGGTAGAGGTCGAGGGATTCGAGGGTACGGTAGTAGTTGACGCGTTCATCCTCCAGGTACTTGCGGTGGCTCATGTAGCCGGTGTTGAGCTGGTCGCCGCCGAAGAGGGCGAACTGGATATCGCGGCAGTAGGGATCTGAGTTGATGAACTCGTAGGTCTTCACGAGAGCGGCGTGGTTGCCGGGCTGCCACATCGTGTAGCGCGGCTTGCCGAGGAGCGGGGCGGCGCCGAAGTTCTCGATGAAGTCGCTTTCGATGTGGTGGTCGGTCATGAAGAGGAACTTGACCGGTCGGTTGGCGGCGGGCGTGGGGGCCGTCCGGGGCGAACAGCCCGGCAGGAAAGCGGCGGTGCCGCCGGCGAGCGCGCCGGCGAGAAATTCGCGTCTGGTAGACTGGTTCATGGCAGATTCCTTTCGGGTGGATTCCTTGCAGGAGATGCCAGTCATTGTACCATAAAAGAAGATGGAGAGGGAAATGATATTACGGTGCGTATGAAATAGAACTTGAGAATGAGAATACTGGGCGGACTAATCTCGTAAAAAAGGCGTGGCACAGGGCGTGTGACATGATGGCACAGTCATGGACTTGGAATGGCGCAGGTGCGGCATTTGGGAAAATCGCATTTTGTCGTTTTCTGGCATGATAATGCACTTTATGTTCTTTTCATGTGGGGGTGAAACCTGTTGGCATGTGTTTTGCTTGAATAAGACTGTCTGCTTGGCATGGTTGCGAGCGGACAAAGGAGAAACGAGACATGGCAAAAGTATTAGGCATAGACTTGGGCACCACGAACAGCTGCATGGCTGTGATGGAAGGTGGCGAGGCGGTCGTGATTCCGAACGCGGAAGGCGCCCGCACCACGCCGTCGATCGTGGCGTTCACGAAGACGGGGGAGCGGCTCGTGGGCCAGGCGGCGAAGCGCCAGGCTGTCACGAACCCGAAGAGCACGATCTACTCGATCAAGCGTTTCATGGGCCGCCGCTACGACGAGATGGAGGCCGAGCGCAAGATGGTTCCGTACGAGGTCGTACCGGCTGCGAACGGCGACGCCGCCGTGAAGGTGGGCGACAAGACGTACAGTCCGCAGGAGATTAGCGCGATGATCCTGCAGAAGCTGAAGACGGACGCGGAGGCGTTCCTCGGCGAGAAGATCACCGAGGCCGTCATCACCGTGCCGGCGTACTTCAACGACGCGCAGCGCCAGGCGACGAAGGACGCCGGCCGCATCGCGGGCCTCGACGTGAAGCGCATCGTGAACGAACCGACGGCGGCTTCGCTCGCGTACGGCCTCGACAAGAAGAAGAACGAGAAGATCGCGGTGTACGACTTCGGCGGCGGCACGTTCGATATCTCCATCCTTGATATCGGCGACGGCGTGTTCGAGGTGAAGGCCACGAACGGCGACACGCACCTCGGCGGCGACGACCTCGACCAGGCCATCATGAAGTGGCTGATCGAAGACTTCAAGGCGCAGAACGGCATCGACCTCGGCGCGGACATGATGGCCCTGCAGCGTCTGAAGGAGGCGGCGGAGCAGGCGAAGTGCGCGCTTTCGAGCGCGACGACGTTCGACATCTCCCTGCCGTTCATCACGGCGGACGCGACGGGCCCGAAGCACCTGACGACGACGCTCAACAAGGCGAAGCTCGAGTCGCTGACGATGGATCTCGTGAACCGCACGAGCGAGCCGTGCCGCAAATGCATGAGCGACGCGGACCTCAGCTCCGTGGACGAGGTGGTGCTCGTGGGCGGCCAGACGCGCATGCCGCTCATCCAGGAGAAGGCGAAGAGCCTCTTCGGCAAAGATCCGCACAAGGGCGTCAACCCGGACGAGGTGGTCGCCATGGGCGCGGCCATCCAGGGCGGCATCCTGAAGGGCGACGTGAAGGACGTGCTACTGCTCGACGTGACGCCGCTCACGCTCGGCATCGAGACGCTCGGCGGCGTGATGACCCCGCTCATCGAGCGCAACACCACGATTCCCACAAAGAAGAGCCAGGTGTTCTCCACGGCGGCGGACAACCAGCCGGCGGTGACGATCAGCGTCTTCCAGGGCGACCGCAAGATGGCGCGCGACAACAAGAGCCTCGGCAACTTCAACCTCGACGGCATCCCGCCGGCCCCGCGCGGCGTGCCGCAGATCGAAGTGACGTTTGACCTCGACGCGAACGGCATCCTCAACGTCTCCGCGAAGGATCTCGGCACCGGCAAGGAGCAGAAGATCACCATCACGGCGGCGGGCGGCCTCTCGAAGGACGAGATCGAGAAGATGCGCAAGGACGCCGAGATGCATGCGGCCGAGGACGCCAAGCGCCACGAGGACGCGGAGGTCCGCAACAAGGCGGACGGCCTCGCCTTCCAGGTGGAGAAGACCCTCAAGGACGCCGGCGACAAGATTCCGGCCGACAAGAAGGCTCCCGTGGAAACCGCGCTGAACGAGCTCAAGGAGGCCCTCAAGGGCTCGGACGTGGCCGCCATCAGGGCGAAGCAGGACGCGCTCATGAAGGCGATGGAGCCGGTGGCGCAGGAGATGTACGCCGGGGCGCAGGCCGCCGGCGCGCAGCCCGGGGCGGGTACGCCGCCCCCCGGCGGGTTCAACGCCGGCGCGGGCACGCCTCCGCCGAACAACGGCGGCGACGCCAAGAAGGGCGACGACAATGTGGTCGACGCGGACTACACGATGAAGTGAAGAGTGAAGAGTTTCAGAACTTACCAACTAACAATCCGAAAGGAAACCAACAAATGAAAGTAAGACCCCTGGGCGATCGCGTTCTCGTCGAACCGATCGAGGAAAAGGAACAGACGGTGGGCGGAATCATCATCCCCGACGCCGCGAAGGAGAAGCCGATCACGGGCACGGTGAAGGCCATCGGCAAGAAGTACGACAAGGACCACAAGGAACTGGCGTTCGATGTCAAGGTGGGCGACACCGTCCTGCTGCCGAAGTACGGCGGCACGGAAGTGAAGCTTGACGGCAAGAAGCTGCAGCTCGTCCGCGAAGAGGACCTGCTGGGCGTTATCGAGAAGTAAAGGAATCCTATCATGGCAAAGCAGATCAAGTTCGACGCGGATGCGCGTCAGAAGATTCTCGCCGGCGTTGAGAAGCTCAGCGCGGCGGTCACGAGCACGCTCGGCCCGTCCGGCCGCAACGTCATCCTCGACAAGAAGTTCGGCTCCCCGCAGATCACCAAGGACGGCGTGACCGTCGCCAAGGAGATCGAACTGGCGGATCCCTTCGAGAACATGGGCGCACAGATGGTGCGCGAGGTGGCCTCGAAGACGAACGACGTGGCCGGCGACGGCACGACGACGGCGACGCTGCTCGCCGAGGCGATCTACCGCGAAGGCCTGAAGAACATCACGGCCGGCGCGAACCCGATGGCGCTGAAGCGCGGCATCGAGGCGGCGACGGGCGCGGTGACGGACGCCATCGCCAAGCTCGCCAAGAAGGTGAAGAGCGCGGAAGAGATCGCGCAGGTCGCGACGCTCTCGGCGAACGGCGACGAGGAGATCGGCAACATCATCTCCGACGCGATGGACAAGGTCGGCAAGGACGGCACGATCACGGTGGAAGAGGCCAAGACGCTCGAGACGACGCTTGACGTGGTCGAGGGCATGCAGTTCGACAAGGGCTACCTCTCGCCGTACTTCGTGACGGATCCCGAGGACATGGAGTGCGTGCTCGAGAACCCCTATATCCTGCTCTTCGAGAAGAAGATCTCGAACCTCCAGGACATGTTGCCGCTGCTCCAGAACGTGGCCAAGACGGGCAAGCCGCTGATGATCATCGCGGAAGACGTCGAGGGCGAGGCGCTCGCGACGCTCGTCGTGAACAAGCTGCGCGGCACGTTCGCCGTGTGCGCCGTCAAGGCGCCCGGCTTCGGCGACCGCCGGAAGGCGATCCTCGAGGACATCGCGATCCTCACGGGCGGCAAGCTCATCAGCGAGGACCTCGGCATCAAGCTCGAGAACGTGACGCTGGACATGCTCGGCAAGGCCAAGAAGGTGACGGTAGACAAGGACAACACCACGATCGTCCAGGGCCAGGGCAAGAGCGCGGACATCTCCGCCCGCGTGGCGCTCATCAAGAAGCAGATCGAGGAGACCACCTCCGACTACGACCGCGAGAAGCTCCAGGAGCGTCTGGCGAAGCTCGCCGGCGGCGTGGCGATCATCAAGGTCGGCGCGGCCACCGAGGCGGCGATGAAGGAAAAGAAGGACCGCGTGGACGACGCGCTGCACGCGACGCGCGCGGCCGTGGAAGAAGGCATCGTGGCCGGCGGCGGCGTGGCGTACCTGCGCTGCCAGAAGGCGATCGAGACGCTCAAGCTCGACGGCGACGAGAAGGTCGGCGCGAGCATCATCGAACGTGCGATAGAGGCGCCTCTGCGCAAGCTCGTCTCGAACGCGGGCCAGGAGGCGGCCCTCGTCGTCGCCAACGTCAAGAAGGCGGCGGGCGCGAACGGCTACAACGTCCGTACGGGCGAGTACGGCGACCTGCTGAAGTGCGGCGTCGTGGACCCGGCCAAGGTGGTGCGCACCGCGTTGCAGAACGCGGCCTCCATCGCGGGCCTGCTGCTCACGACCGACTGCATGGTGACGGACCTTCCCGAGAAGAAGGACTGCAACTGCGGCGGACACGGCGGCCAGCCCGGCATGGACGGCGGGATGATGTAATTCGGCCAGTCCAGCGAGAAAGGTGCGGAGAAGCGTACGCTTCCCCGCACCTTTTTTATGGTATAATGCCTGCATTCGCATTTTGAGACAGGAGAAAAAATGAAGAAGATGGTTTCGGATCAGGTGAAGGCGGGCAACGAGCGCGCGCCGCATCGCAGCCTGTTTTTCGCCACGGGAATGAAGCGCGCGGACATGAAGAAGCCGTTCATCGGCATCTGCAACAGCTACGAGAGCTTCGTGCCGGGGCACTGCCACCTCAACAAGGTTGGCGAGTGGATCAAGAAATGCGTGATCGAGGCGGGCGGCGTGCCGATGGAGTTCAACACGATCGCCGTGTGCGACGGCATCGCGATGGCGCATCCGGGCATGAAGTACTCGCTGCCGAGCCGCGAGCTGATCGCCGACAGCGTGGAAACGATCGCGCGCGCGCACTGCTTCGACGCGCTCGTCTGCGTGCCGAACTGCGACAAGATCGTTCCCGGGATGCTGCTGGGCGCGCTGCGCGTGAACATCCCCGTCATCTTCGCGTCGGGCGGGCCGATGGCACCCGGAAAGCATCCGCTCACGGGCAAGGACAGCGACCTCAACACGGTGTTCGAGGCCGTGGGCCAGGAAAACGTGGGGACGATCACGAGGCGGCAGCTTCAGCAGGTGGAAGAGACTTCCTGTCCCGGCTGCGGGTCGTGCAGCGGCATGTTCACCGCGAACTCGATGAACTGTCTCTACGAGGCGTTGGGCATTGCGCTCCCCGGCAACGGCACGATCCTTGCGACGGATCCAAGGCGCAAGGAGTTGTACCGCCAGGCGGCGTTCCGCGCCGTGGCGATGGCGAAGAAGGGCGGTCCGCTCCCGCGCGAGCTCGTGACGAAGGCCTCGCTCGACAACGCGCTCACGCTCGACATGGCGATGGGCGGCAGCACGAACACGGTCCTCCACACGCTCGCTATCGCGCGCGAGGCGGGCGTGGACTATTCGCTCGAACGGATGAACGAGATCTCCGCGCGCACACCCTATGTCTGCAAACTCGCGCCGAGCGGACACTACCACGTGAGCGACCTCGACCGCGCGGGCGGCATCATGGCGATCCTCAAGAGGGTGAAAGGTGAAAACCGAAAGGTGAAAGATGGCGGGCTCGTTGATGCGCCGACGGTCAGCGGGAAGTCGCTGTTCAGGCAGATCGCCGCGGCGAAGATATCCGACGACGACGTCATCCGCACGGTCGGCAACGCCTACTCGCAGGACGGCGGCCTTGCGGTGCTTTGGGGCAACCTCGCCGAGCGCGGCGCGGTGGTGAAGAAGGGCGGCGTGGCGCCGTCGATGATGACGTTCACGGGCAAGGCGATCTGCTTCGACTCGCAGGAGGAGGCGTGCGCGGGCATCCTCGGCGGCAAGGTGAAGCCAGGGCACGTGGTGGTGATCCGCTACGAGGGGCCGAAGGGCGGGCCGGGCATGCAGGAGATGCTCGCGCCCACGAGCTACATCATCGGCGCGGGCCTCGGCGAGAGCGTGGCGCTCATCACGGACGGACGCTTCAGCGGCGCGACGCACGGCGCATGCGTCGGGCACGTCAGCCCCGAAGCGGCCGAGGGCGGACTCATCGGGCTGCTGAAGGACGGCGACCTCATCACGATCGACATCCCGAACCGCGCCATCTCCGCGAAGCTTTCAAAGGCCGAAGTCGCCAAGCGCCGCAAGGCGCAGAAGCCGTGGACGCCGCGTATCAAGGGCGGCTGGCTGGAGCGGTACGCCATGTTCGTGGGCAACGCCTCCACGGGAGCCTCGCTGAAGAAGTAGCCTGCCCATGAAGGGAACGCTCGTCCTCGCCTGCGGCGTGTTCGCGCTGGCAGGTTGCACGACATGGCCGACGCTCGATTCGGCCAATCCCGCTGAGGATATCCGGCGGTTCTACGTGGAGCAGGTCGGCGATCCGTCCTGTTCCGTGGCGATCGTCCGCGACGGCAAGACCTTCTTTGCCGGGGATCCGCACACGATCTACCGGATCGGTTCCCTCACGAAGCTCTTCATGGTAGAGGCGTTCGAACGGCTGGCGGCGAAAGGCGCGATCGACCTGGACGCGCCGGTGACGCGCTGCTCGAAGTATGCCTTGGCGGCAGAGTACGAGACCGTCACCCTGCGCGACCTGATGCTGCACAGGTCGGGCCTGCCGATGGATTTCCTGAACCCGTGGAATCCGCTCGCGTGGCATCGCGCGTTCATGTCGGGCCTTTTCGGCTCGCACATCTACGCGGCGTTCGATACGCGCGCCGATTTTGCGGAGGCGTGCAACTTCGCGCGGACGCGCAGGTTCCTCGCGGCGCACGAGCCGCAGTATTCCAACATTGGTTTCGCGCTGCTCGCGGCGGCGGTGGAGGATGCGACGGGAAAGGACATCGACGAAATCCTGCGCGACGAGGTGACGGGGCCGCTCGGCCTTCATGATACGGCGTTTCGCCTGGATTCCGGCCAGACGGCCCGTCGCGCGCAACCGTCGGCCGGCAAGTTGCCGTGGCTGGTCCGGAGGGGGCAACCTGTCGATGCCCATCCGCTCGGTCCGGCGCTGTTGGGCATGGGCGGCCTCTATTCGTCAGCCGCCGATTGCGCGACATTCTTTTCCCGGAGCGGTTTTCTGAAATCCGGCAGCCTATGTGTACGCAGGCTGCCGTCGGGGCGGACGATCGACTACCGCTTCGGCATGATCTACGGCGGCGAGTCCTTCCTGTGCCGCGACCAGAAGAGGGGCGATATTCTTCTTATCTTGCGCAACGTCACCTCGTGGCCGGCGGCGGAAGACTTCGAGATGGCGGATCGTCTGTTCTCGGGCAATTCAAATTTTTAACTTTGCCCCCTTGCGTTTCCGCCCCCTTTTTGGTATCCTGTACGGGCTTGTCGCGAAACAGCGCCATTATAGCTCAGTTGGTAGAGCACTTCCTTGGTAAGGAAGAGGTCGGCAGTTCGATTCTGCTTGATGGCTCCATTTTGCGATGGGCACGGAAGAAACAAAACTCACAGGAGTCCAGAAAATGGCTAAGGAAACATTCGATCGCGGCGGTAAGCCGCACGTGAACGTCGGCACGATCGGCCATGTCGACCACGGCAAGACCACGCTGACGGCCGCTATTACGCACGTCCAGGCGCTGAAGGGCCTGTGCGAGGAAATCAAGTACGACCAGGTGGCGAAGGCTTCCGAGTCCGCCGGCCGTCGTGACGCGACGA
>CAMNLN010000159.1 GCA_946543025.1 uncultured Verrucomicrobiota bacterium | reverse complement strand
GCGAGCAACTTCACGTTCGTGGCGGGCGACTGGCTCCGCAAGACGGGTCCGGGTACGCTCACCGCCGTCACGACCTACAAGGACACGCAGCTGAACGTCCTTATCGAGGAAGGTGTCTACTCCGTCAGCTGCGTGGCTCATTCGAAAGGTGGCACGCTCATCATCAAGAGCGGCGCCACCTTGATGCATTCCAACTTCACAGACGCCTTCGCGGGAGGGTGGAACGTCTCGTTTGAAGGCAGCGGCACGGGCGTGGGCGACAACCTGGGGGCGATCTGCGTTCGCGGTTCGAACTCGAACGCGATTCTCGGAACCTTCGGAACGTGGACGATGACGGGAGACGCGACGATCTATACGATCGGGACGGGCAACCCCCTCTTTTCGGGCACCGGGGCCAGCTCCGGCCCGACGCTCAACATGCAGAAGCACACGCTCACGCTCCTGGGCAAGGAGGGCGTCGCCGCCATGTTCCGTCCGCGTTGGAGGTGGGGCCTCACCAACCCCGGCCACATCGTCGTGCGCCGCTGCATGTTCGCGCGTCACGACACGACGAACGACTTCTCCTCCAACATTCCGCTCATTACCTTCCTCGAAGGCGCGTCCATGGACACCTACGGCACGTCGTCCATCTGGGGCAAGGTGGACGCCTTCGAGTTCGAGGCGGGCACGGCGATCAAGAAGGGGAGCAACGGACAGACCGGCAAGTCGCTGACGATGAAGAAGGTGACGGGGCCGGTGGACATCTCGTCAGACATCACGGTGACGATCTCGCAGGAGTTCGGCGTGCGCGGGACGGACATGGCGAACGGCGACAAGCTGACCTCCGCGAACGCGCTCACGTTCGCGGACGGGTGCAAGCTCTCCGTCACGAACTGGGGCGCGGTCTCGCTCTCGCCCGGCACGACGCACACGGTGGCGACGTCGTCGGCCGGCATCGTCGGCACACCGGTGCCGGACGGCGCGGCGGCGCCCGTGTTCACGGTGGCGAACACGGGGAACGCGATCACGCTCACGGTGAAGGGCGGCATCATCGACGTGGTGCGCGACTGGGGCGTGCAGACGGGCGTGGAGAACGCCGCCGCGAACACGGCGGCCGTGGCGGCGCACGTGGCGGAAGTGGCGGACGGTTCCACCATCTACTTCCCGGCGGGCGACTACTGGTTCACGGACACGTTCGACCTTTCGTCCGTGACGGCGAGCGGCGTGACGGTGTGGAACCCGGAGAAACTGGCGGTCCTCCACAGCGGCATCGCGCTCGGCGCGGCGTCGAACATGACGGTGAAGGGCATCGTGTTCAAGGAATGCCCGGGTCCGGCGGTAGTCGCCACGGGCACGACCGGTCTTGCGATCGACGGCTGTGCCGTCGATCACGTGGTCGGCGCCTACGCGGGCGGGCACTACCCGTTCGCGGCGGTGAACGTGACGGGCTTCAACCTGACGGGCACCACGTGGAAGGCCGACGAGGCGATCTGGGACGGCCAGGCGTACTTCGCCGGCGGCACGCAGGAGGACCTGAGCGAGGCGTATGCGGGCGCGATTGTCATGTACGTGCCGAGGGGGATATGGCTGGATCACGAAAATCACGACTGGGCGTTCTGGTCCGACGTGACAAACAGAATGTTGCTGACGGCGGCGGCCTACAACGGCAAGACGCTGCGCAAGACCGGGACGGGCACGCTCGATCCTGACGTCGACCTTGCCACGCTCGGCATCGCCGCCGTGGAGGTGCTGGAGGGACAATACGTCGCGCGAGCTGACAACAATCTGGGTGTCGCAAAGGGACCGGTCCACGTGTGGAACGGCGCGAGCCTGACGGTGGCGGGCGTGAGCAAGGTTATCAACAGCCGCACGGTCACGGTGTCGGGCGCAGGACTGGGCGTCCAAAACCCGGCCGTCCGGTTTTCAGGCAGTGCCGTCTGGGACAAGACCGACCACGCGACGTGGGTGCTGGAGGGGGACGCGACGATGTACGCGGCGTCGACCGGCGAGAACGGCACGTTCCTGTGGGGGACGATGCGCGCGAACGGACACAACCTGACCCTGAACGGCGTGGCCGACGGCCATTTCCGCTTCGGGCGCACGTTCGACTGGTATGGTGGCGGCACGGTGACGGTGAGCCGCGCGACGCTCTCCGCTTCGTCAAGCGAAAACGGCTACCATGTCCGCGACAGCCTGACGCCGAAGTTCTTCTTCACGAACGGCGCGAAGTTCGTTCCGGACGACGCGACCATCTGCACGATCCTGAAGGACTGCGACTTCGCGCACGGGACGCAGATCGCCCCGAAGTACGCGACGGACCTCACCTTCGCGAACCTGGCGGGCGCACCGACTGGCACCGTGACAGCGACGACGATCACCCTCACGGGAACGTACGCGGCGCGGTCGGCGGACGTCGTCGCCGGGAAACACGCCGTATTCGCGGGTGCCCTCGCGTTCGGGGCTGGCGCGACGGTGGAGCTGGACGATCCGTCGATCCCGATGGACACCTGCACGCTCGCGACGGCGGAGGGCGGCATCGAGGGCAAGCCCGTGACGACGGGCGCGACGGCGGCGGCCGGCTGGAGCGTGTTCAAGCGCGGCGCGACCACGCTTTGCATCGGCCCCATGCCCGGCACGGCGCTGATCGTGCGATGACGCCTACGGCAGGCAGGAGAGGACTTCGGGGAGAAGCTGCTTTTTGCGCGAGAGGACGCCGGGAAGGTCGAAGAGCCCGTGCGCGCCGATGCGCCACGGGAGGGCGCGGCGGACGGTCTCCGCGCCGCGGAACAGCAGTTCCGAGTGGCCGCGCAGCGGATCGGTGACGAGCAGGGCGATGAAGTCGAGGCCTTCGGCGGCCTTGACGCGGTCGAGTTCCGCGCCGAGCGCGTCCAGCTGGCGGTGAAAGAAGACGAAGTTTGCCTCCTCCAGCTGCGCGAGCGAAAACTTGTAGCCGTTTTCCGCATACGACTTGCGGTCGGAGTCGACGGCCTGCGCGGGCGAGAGCGAGGTGAGCGCGGAGCCGACGGACATCATGCCGTCCATCAGCTCCTTCGCCGAGACGCCGCACAGCTTCTCGAGCCAGGCGGCGATCGTGCGGTCGGCGTCCGTGGTGGTGGGCGAGAGGAAGAGGAGCGTGTCGGAGACGAGCCCCGCGAGGAGGACACCGGCGATCTGCTTCGAGGGGCGCAGGCCCGCGCCGCGGAACATGCGCGCGACGATGGTGCAGGTGGAGCCGACGACGTCCGCCGTGTAGCGGATCGGCTCGGCGGTGGGCGCGAAGGAGACGCGGTGGTGGTCCACTACCTCGATGACGGGGATCTCGTCCACGCCGGGGATGCCCTGCGCGGTCTCGTTGTGGTCCACGAGGATCATGCGGAAGGGGGGCGTTTCGGCGAAGGCGCGCTTGAGGACGGTGCCGAGGAGGCGGCCCTTGGCGTCGACGACGGGGAAATGGTTGTGCGCGTTGCGGATGGCCATCGCCTTCACGTCGTGGACGCGGTCGTCCGCCTGGAGGACGGGCATCTCGCGGTGGAGGGGCGCGCGGCCGACGGGCATCGAGAGGTCGTCCTTCGCGATGAAGAGCGCGAGGAGCTTGGCGGGCGAGAGCATGCCGAGGAAGAGGCCGTCTGCCGCCGCGACGGGGAGGGAGGACTCGCCGGAGGACTCCAGCGTGCGCAGGGAGTCGATGAGCGGCTGGTCGGCCGGGAGGATCGGCACCTCGGGGCAGATGAGGTCGCGGACGCGCACGTACACGTCGGCGCGCGAGCGGGGCGGCTGGAGGCCGAAGCGGTCGAACGCCCACTTGGCGCGCGCGGGCAGGCGACCGGGGCAGAGCGCCTCGACGTTCTGCCAGCCTGTGCGCCGCCGCAGGTCCGCGAGCGCGTAGGCGCTCATGATCGTGTCGCAGTCCGGGTTGCGGTGCCCGCACACGTAGATTTTCCGAAATTCCATGCCGTGATTATAGCACAATTTGTGCCGCGCTAGGCCAGGACGACGCGCGTAGAGGTGCGGGCGCGGACGGCGGCGAGCCAGGCGTCGCAGGTCGCCTTGGACGGGAACTCGGTCTGGTCGAGAAGGGGCGTCTTGCCGAACTTCCGGCACTTCTCGAGTCCAAGCGGATGGTACGGTTCCAGCGTCACCTCCTCGATGGCGGGCAGACGCTCGGCCCAGTCGCCGATGGCCGCCAGGTGAGCCGCGTCGTCGTTGACGCCCGGGACGAGCGGACAACGCAGGAAGATGCGCGCGCCGGCGGCGGCCAACTTTTCCAGGTTGGCGAGGATGAGCGCGTTGTCCGTGCCGGTCAGCGCCTTGTGGCGCGTAGGGTCGGCGGCCTTGAAGTCGTAGAGGAAGAGGTCGACGGCCGGCAGGAAGCGCGCGAGCGTTTCCCACGGGGCGAAGCCGGACGTGTCGAGCGCCACGTGGATGCCGGCCGTCCTTGCCGCCTGGGCGAGCGCGAAGGCGAAGTCCGGTTGGGCAAGCGGTTCGCCGCCCGTGAGGGTCATGCCGCCGCCGGAGGCGGCGTAGAAGGGCAGGTCCGGCAGCACCTCGGCCATTACCTCGTCCACGGACATCGCGCGTCCGCAGGTCGTGCCGTCCGCCGCCGTCTCGGGCTGTGGCAGCTGCGATTCCGGGTTGTGGCACCACGCGCAGCGGAGCGGGCACCCCTTGAGGAACACGCTCGTGCGGATGCCGGGTCCGTCCTTCACGCCGCCGCGCTTGATGTCGAACACGATGCCGGTCATTCGGTCTTCTCTTAACGTTGGGACAAGTCTACCATATTCTTCCGCGCCCGTCCACGCGGCGGCGATTTCGTGTATAATAGGGCCATGACAAACTGGATCGACCTGACCATCATCGGCGTGTACCTCGTGGGCACGACGCTCTTCGGGTGCAGCTTCTTCTTCCGGAAGAAGGGCGGCGACGCGGCCAACACGTTCATGACGGGCGGCGGCAGGCTGCCGACGTGGGCGATCGCGCTCTCGGTGTTCGCCACGCACGTCTCGTCCATCTCCTTCCTCGCGCTGCCCGAAGGCGCGTTCGACAAGAACTGGTGGGGCTGGATCAACTCGATTACGGTTCCCATCGCCACGCTGATCGCCGCCGTCTGGTTCGTGCCGTTCTATCGGCGCGCGACGAGCGTCTCGGCGTACTCGTTCCTGGAGAAGCGCTTCGGCGCGTGGGCGCGCGTGTACGCGAGCGCGTGCTTCCTCGTGATGCAGAGCGCGCGATCCGGCATCATCCTGCTCTTGCTCGCAATCCTCGTCAACCAGCTGCTCGGGTTCTCGTACGAATCGATCATCCTTGTCACGGGCGTCGCCACGCTCGTCTACTCCATGATGGGCGGCTTCGCGGCCGTGGTGTGGGCGGATGCGATCCAGTCGCTGATCCTCATCGGCGGCACGCTCGTGTGCGTCGTCTGCCTGCTCGTCTTCACGCCCGACCTCGCGGGCAACGCGCAGGCCGCGTGGGAGGCTGGCAAGATCTCGCTCGGGTCGATGTCCCTCGCCGATTGGGGCAGCAACACGTTCTGGGTTCTCTTCTTCTACGGCATCTGCATCAACCTGCAGAACTTCGGCGTGGACCAGTGCTACACGCAACGGTACGTGGCGGCCAAGGACGCGAAGGCCGCCGCGCGCTCCATCTGGGGCTCTGCGTGCCTCTACGTGCCCGTGACGCTCCTCTTTACGGTCATCGGCACGCTCCTCTGGATGTACAACCACGCGACGGGCGCGGTGCCGGCGGGGACGAAGGCGGCGGAGGTGTTCCCGTGGTTCATCATGCACAAGCTGCCGACGGGTGTTTCGGGGCTTCTGGTGGCGGCGATCATCGCGGCGGCGATGTCCACGGTGGCGGCCACGCTCAACTCCGGCTCTACCGTGCTGCTGGAGGACTACTGGAAGCGGTTCTTCCCGTCCCGCGCAAGCGCGCGCGCGAACATGACGTTCCTGCGCACGATGACCGTGCTGCTCGCGGCCGTCTCCATCGGCATCGCGCTCGCGGTGGTGTGGATCTGGGGCAAGGACAACAAGACCGTCCTCGGCATGTGGTACACGCTCCAGGGCGTCCTCTCCGGCGGCATGCTGGGGCTCTTCCTCATCGGCGCGTTCTCGAAGCGGACGCGTCCGTGGCACGCGCTTGTGGCCACGGCGAGCGGCTTCCTGCTGCTTGTGTGGATCGTGTTCGGACAGAAGATCCTGCCGCTCCCGTGGCCGCTCCACGTCAACCTTTCCATCGTCTTCGCCACGCTCGCCATCGTGACGGTCGGCTTCTCGCTCGGTGCCTTGTGCCGAAAAGTGAATGGTGAAAGGTGAAAGGGAAAGTCGGGAATTTTGCAAAGAACAGAAGGAGAAGGTAGATGGACATGAACAGGAGAGGTTTTCTCGGGGCCGGCGCCGTGCTGGCGGCGGGCATCGCGGGCGGCGCGCGTCCGGTCCAGGCGGAGACGGCGGGGCGCGCGAAGCGCGCGTTCGTGGCGGCGTGCCCGCCCAGCTCGCGCGAGTACGCGAGCCGCCGGCCCGGCCCGACGCGCGTGATGATGATCGGCGCGCACCCGGACGACACCGACATCACCTGCGGCGGACTGACCGTGAAGCTGATTTCGCGCGGCTTCCAGGTGCGGTTCGCGTCCGTGACGGACGGCCGCATGGGCCATCAGAAGTTCACGCCGGAGGAGACGGCGCGCGTCCGCCGCGCCGAGACGATCGAGGCGGCGAAGCGCTTTGGGCTGGACGGCTACGACATCTACGGCTACCCCGACTGCGGGCTCTACCCCACGGACGAGGCGCGCCGTCTCGTCGCGCGGAAGATCCGCGCGTTCGAGCCGGACTTCGTCATCACGCACCGCACGTGCGACTACCACGCCGACCACCGCGCCACCGGCCAGCTGGTGATGGACGCGGGCTACCTGCTGGGCGTGCCGCACTGGTGCGACGAGGTCAAGGCACAGCGCCTGCGGCCCGTCATCCTCTACATGACCGATCCGTTTACCTACCCGCGCGAGTTGCGGCCCGACGTGATGCTGGACGTGGAGCCGTACCTCGACAAGTGGTGCGACGCGCTGGACGCGCAGGTCTCGCAATTCTACGACTGGCTGCCGTGGGACAAGGGCACCGAGAGCGAGGTGGCCGCGCTCGGCGACCGCACGGACCTCGCGAAGCGCAACGCCTATCTGCGGAAGTACTGGGCGGCGAAGAAGCAGCGCGACGCGAAGCGTTTCGCGGACGCCTGGCGCGCGGAATATCCGGATCGTCCGGCGCCGAAGTACATGGAGGCGTACGAGGTGAGCGAGTACGGCCGCGCGCCGACGGAGGCCGACCTCAAGCTTCTCGTGGGCGGAGCCTAGCCGCCGTCCGGCGGTTCTGGCAGAATGCGCGCAAAACTTCAAATTCCAAAAATTTCCGGTGACGCGGCAGGGTGAATGCGGCGGCTTTTTCCCCGCGGCGGTCCGTTTTGTGGTATAATTCCGCCAACAGGACACGGAGAAAGAATCAAGACAATGGCTGAGAAGAAAGAGACGAAGGCGGCGGAGCCCGCCAAGAAGGCGAACACGGCGCTGGACGCGGTGCTGTCGCAGATCAAGAAGGAGTTCGGCGAGCTTTCCATCATGCGCCTCGGCGGCGAGGAGCACGCGAACATCCCCGTCATCTCCACGGGCGCGCTCTCGCTCGACCTCGCGCTCGGCGTGGGCGGGTTGCCGCGCGGCCGCATCGTGGAATGCTACGGGCAGGAGTCCTCGGGCAAGACCACCCTCGCGCTCCACGTGGTGGCGAACGCGCAGAAGGCCGGCGGCGTGGCGGCGTTCATCGACGCGGAGCACGCGCTCGATCCCGGCTACGCGCGCAAGATCGGCGTGAACCTCGACGACCTGCTCGTCTCCCAGCCCAACAGCGGCGAAGAGGCGCTCTCCATCTGCGAGCAGCTCTGCAAGAGCGGCGCGCTGGACGTGATCGTGGTGGACTCCGTGGCGGCCCTCACGCCCCAGGCGGAGATCGACGGCAACATGGGCGACAGCCACATGGGCCTGCAGGCGCGCC
>CAMNLN010000158.1 GCA_946543025.1 uncultured Verrucomicrobiota bacterium | reverse complement strand
CCACGCTAGAGCTGCGCCTCGCGCACGACGTGCCGGGCTACAAGAAGGGCAAGCATGTCGTCGACTGCGGCGTGCAGAAGGACCGCTACGCCGACCAGCTGAAGGAACTGGCGGACATCGTGCGCGGGCGCATGCCCAACCCGGATCTCTACGACCACGACATCGCCGTCCACCGCGTGACGCTCATGTCGTGCGGGGCGCTATGACGATGAAATGGCTGCCGGGTGCAACGTGCGCCGTCGCCGTCTCGGCGCTTCTGGCGGGGCCGGCGGTTGAGGTTGCCGTCGATTCGGCGCATCCGACGCATCGCGTCTCGAAGGATCTGTACGGCCTCTTCCTTGAGGACATCTCCCTCTCGGTGGACGGTTGCCTCTACCCGGAGCTCGTCTGGAACCGCGGGTTCGACTTCCCGTCCACGAACACGCCGGGCACGAAGGCGTTCGCGAGCGCGATCCAGGGTTGGCGCGAGGACCACCGGCCCGGTACGGCGGGGCGCGTCACGATCCAGTACGCGCGGCCGAAGTTTGCAAACACGCCCGCCTACCTGCGCATCGAGGCGTTCGACGGCGGGGCGGGCGTATGCAACGACGGGCCGATGCACGAGCTGAGCGTGGAGAAGGGCGTGCCGCTCTCGCTCTCGCTCTGGGCGCGCGGCGAGACGGCCTTCCACGTGGCGATCGCCGGGGCGAGGGGCCTGCACCTGGCGCCGCGCGTTCGCTTCGCGCCGGCGCCGGACGAATGGCGGCATTTCGCCGCCACGCTCGTGCCGACCGCGAACGTGCGGCACGCGACGTTGCAGATCCGCGCCGCGTCGCCCGGCACACTCGACCTGGAGCTGGTGTCGCTTTCGCCGATGAAGAAGTTCAAAGATCGTCCGAACGGCCTGCGGGCGGACATCGGGCAGCTGATGGCGGACTTGCGGCCGGCCACGTTCCGTTTCCCCGGCGGCTGCATGCTGGAGGGGAACTCCTTCGCGTCATGGTACGACTGGAAGCGGTCGATCGGCCCCGTGGAGGAGCGGATGCCGCTCTGGAACATCTGGGGCTACTACCAGACGCTCGGGCTGGGCTACTACGAATACCTCCTGTTCTGCGAGGACATCGGGGCGAAGCCGGTGCCGGTGTTCCTCTCCGCGCTCACGTGCCAGTTGCGTCCGCCGGCGTCCTACGCGTCCTTTGAATCTCTGGGCTACTTTGCGACGAACATCCTTGACGGCATCGAGTTCGCGCGCGGCGGCGTCGAGACGCGGTGGGGGCGCGTGCGCGCCGAAATGGGGCATCCCGCGCCGTTCGCGCTCGAGCACGTGGGCATCGGCAACGAAAACCGCTGGGCGGAGTACTACGACCGCTACGACGTGCTGGCGAAGGCCGTGCGGGAACGGTATCCCGACGTCAAGCTCGTGGCGGCGGTGGAGCATACGGCCTATCTCGACCCGAAGGCGCGCGAACGGTCGTGGGCGCGCATCACGAGGGCGAACGCGGACGTGGCCGACGAGCACATGTACGGCAGCCCGAGCTGGTGGCTCAACAACGCGCGGATGTACGACGCCTATCCGCGCACGGGCGTGGACGTGTACGTGGGCGAGTGGGCCACGCGGAACGCGGCCGACCCGTACCTCAACTCCATGTACAACGCCGTGTGCGAGGCGGCGTTCCGCATGGGCTTCGAGCGCAACGCCGACCTCGTGAAGATGTCCGCCTACGCGCCGCTGGTCAGACGCGTCGGATTCCCCGGCAACCGCTACTCGCTCATCCAGCTGAGCGGCACGTCGTCGTGCGGCGCGCCGGCGTACTGGTGCGAGAAGATGTTCGCGGAGAACCGGCCGGACCGCATCGTGCCCGTGACGTATCCCGAGGTGAAACGGATTCAGCCGGCGGGAATCGACCGTCCGGGCTGGAAGGGGGGCGGCAATCCGGAGTCGAAGGCGATCGAGGTGGTCTCGTTCCACGCGGTGGGCGGCGTGAAGGACGACGGGACGCTCATCCTCAAGTTCGCGAACGCGGCATTCGATCCTCAGCCGGTGGCGGTGTCCCTCGGTGGCCGCTATCCCTCGCAGGACGTCGCGCGAACGACGCTCGCGGCCGCGCCAGACGCGCGCAACACGCCGGAGGATCCGCAGGCCGTCGTGCCGCGCACGGACGTCATCCGCTTCGCCGGCGGAAACCGGTTCGCTTTTGATTTGCATCCTTGTTCCGTGACGATCCTCAAGCTAAAGGAGATAATGAGATGAAGCACAAGACGATGACCATCGCGGCGGCGCTTTTGGCCGCCGTGGCGACGCATGGCGAGGTGGCGGCGCCTGCGGACGAGTTGGCGAGAAGCCGTCGGGAGAATGCCGTGAACGTGCCTGAGGCGCCGGAGGGGTACAGGCGGCCGAAGGACTGGAAGCCGGTGCTCTACCCGAAGAGCCTGCGCGAGATCGCGCGGGACCATTCGGCTGAGACGATGGCGCGCGCGAAGAGGCAGATGGAGAAGGTGGACGCGACGAACGCCGCCGGGAAGTACAAGGCGACGGGCGCGTCGATAGACACCCATCCCTGCCCCGAATGGTTCGTGGACGCGAAGTTCGGCGTCTTTATCGACTGGGGGCTCTGGTCGCTCGCCTCGTGGTGTCCGTACGTCAAGGGCGCGCGCCTGTACCCGGACTGGTACGAGCTGCGGTGCGGGGTGGACTACCCGAAGGGCCATCCGTTCCACGGCATGAAGGAGTACCACGAGAAGAACTGGGGGCCGGACTTCAAGCGCGACCACTTCATCGACCTCTTCCGCGGGAAGAAGTTCGACGCGCCCGCGCTCATGAGGCTCTTCGACGCGTGCGGCGCGAAGTACGTGGTGCCGTTCCTCAAGCACCATTCCGGCTTCTGCCTGTGGGACTGCTCGTACACGTTCCGCGACACGGTTGACCAGGGGGCGCACCGCGACTTCGCGAAGGAGATGTCGGCAGCGTGCCGCGCGCAGGGCCTGAAGTTCGGCTGCTACGTGTCGCAAGCCGGCGAGTGGGAATATCCCATCCTTCAGGACGACGGCTCGATTAAGATCTGGAAGGAGGCCGGGAAGATGGTGGACCTGACGCCGGACATGGAGACGAAGGCGTCCGGCAAGATCGCGGTGAGGGACTTCGTGCGGGACTACGCCGTGCCGCAGACGACGGAGTTCATCGACAAGTACGACCCCGACATCCTCTGGTTCGACTACGATTGGATGACATACGCCCACGAGAACGGTTCGTACGACATGGTGGCCTACTTCTACAACAAGGCGGAAGGTCGCAAGGAGGTGGCCGTGAACGACCGCTACGGCAAGGCGAAGCCGGAGGAGATCAAGGGACGCTTCACGAAGAGGCCGCGCAACTGGCTGCGGACGGTGCGCGGCGACTTCTATACGGACGAGTGGGGCGACACCGAGGAGTGCCTCGACCCGGCCAATTGGCATCCGTGGGAGTCCGGCTCCGGCATCTCCAAGGCGTACGGCAACCACTGGCAGGAGACGGCCGACATGGTGATGTCCGAGCGCGAGTTCGTGATTCACTTCGCGGACATCGTGGCGCGCGGCGGCAACCTTCTGCTGCTCGTGAACCTCGACCCGCAGGGCGAGATTCCCGCCGTGCAACGCGAGCGGCTGTTGCAGATCGGCAAATGGCTCAAGCGGTACGGCGAGGCGATTTACGGCACGCGCATCCTCGCGCCGTTCAAGACGGACGCGGTGGACTATACGCAGTCGAAGGACGGCACGGCTGTCTACGCGATCGTGAAGAAGCCGGCCGCGACGGTGACGCTCGCGTGCGCGGTTCCTGAAGGCGCCACGGTGACGGTGATCGGCGAAGGGACGCCGCTTCGTACGGAGAATGTACCGGACGGCCTGAAGGTCTTCCTTCCGCCCGCCTACGCGACCGCCGAGATTCCGTTTGCCTTGAAGGTCAGCCGCTAGGACGGTAATTTGCTATAATCGGCCCGTGTACAGGACGAAAGGAACATCCAAGATGGACATCTTCAAGATCGCAGAGACGGACGCGGGGCTGAGCGAGGCGGAGATCCGCGCGGCGTTGGAGGCGAGCCTCGCGGGGCGGACGCTTCGTAAGGTGCTGATCATTCCGCCGGACTTCACGCGCTTCCACTCGAACGCGGGCTTCATCACGCAGGTCTACCATGCGCTTCTGACGGCGCAGGGCGCGCAGGTGGACGTCATGCCCGCGCTCGGCACGCACGTGCCCGTTTCGGAAAGCCAGTGGAAGACGATGTTCGGCGACATCCCGTACGGGAAGATGATCGTCCACAACTGGCGTACGGACGTGGTGAAGCTCGGCGAGGTACCGGCGGATGCGGTGGCGGAGATTTCCGAGGGGCTTTGGACCGATCCCGTGAGCGTAGAAGTGAACCGCCGGATCATGGACGAGACGTACGACCTCATCATCTCGCCCGGACAGGTGGTGCCGCATGAGGTGATCGGCATGGCCAACCACGCGAAGAACCTCTTCGTGGGATGCGGCGGCAGCGACATGATCAACAAGTCGCACATGATCGGGGCGGTGTGCGGCATGGAAAAGGCGATGGGGCGCGACCACACGCCCGTGCGCCGTCTCTTCGACTACGCGTTCGACCATTTCGTCGCGCATCGTCCGATCCTGTGGGTGCTGACGGTGAACACGGCGCCGGGCGGCAAGATCTGTTCGCACGGGCTCTTCATCGGCGAGGGCCGCAACTGCCTCACGGAGGCGGTGAAGCTCGCGCAGCAGAAGAACATCGACTACGTGGAGCACGGCATCAAGAAATGCGTGGTGTATCTTGATCCCTCCGAGTTCACGAGCACATGGCTCGGCAACAAGTCCATCTACCGCACACGCATGGCGATGGCGGACGGGGGCGAGCTGATTGTGCTTGCGCCGGGCGTGCACACGTTCGGCGAAGACAAGGCGGTTGACGCGCTCATCCGCAAGTACGGCTATAAGGGCCGCCTCCACACGCTGGAGACGTTCAAGCGGCCCGACGCCGCCGACCTGCGCGAGAACATGGGCGCGGCGGCGCACCTCATCCACGGCTCGTCCGACGGGCGCTTCTCCATCACCTATTGCGTGAAGAACGTCGCGAAGGAAGAGGTGGAGGGCGTGGGCTTCAAGGCGGCGGACTACGACGAGACGATCAAGAAGTACGACCCCGAGAAGCTGAAGTACGGCTACAACACGGTGGACGGCGAGGAAATCTACTTCATCCCGAACCCTGCGCTCGGCCTCTGGATCAACCGCGAGAAGTTCCAGCAGTAGCGAGGCGAGGCGTGGCGGGACGGATTCCAGAGTCGACGATCGAGGAGATCAGGCTGCGGACGGACATCGTCGACCTCATTTCTTCCTACGGCATCCAGGTGAAGCGTGCGGGCGGCGGCTACATGGCCTGCTGCCCGTTCCATCACGAGAAGACGCCCTCGTTCAGCATCAGCCGGGAGAAGGGGTATTATCACTGTTTCGGTTGCGGCGAGTCGGGTTCAGTGTTCACGTTCGTCCAGAAGCACGAGGGGCTGGAATTCATCGACGCGGTGAAGAAGCTCGCGCAGCAATGCGGGGTCGAGATTACGGAAAAGGAGGACCCCGAGGCGGGGAAGCGCGCGCGCCTTTACGCGCTTCATGCGGAGCTGGCGGCGTTCTTCCGGCGATGCCTGCTGCAGGCGAAGGAGGCGGAGCCGGCGCGCGCCTACCTGAAGTCGCGCGACCTTGAAGGGGAAATCTGCGAGAAGTTTTGCATCGGCTATGCGCCGAGGGGCGACGTGCCGTTCCTGCGATGGGCCGAGAAGCACAAGTTCAAGCTGGAGGAACTGGCCGAGGCCGGCGTGCTGCTGCCGCCGCGCGAGGGTTTTTCGCGCTGGTACAACCGCTTCGGCGGAAGGCTCATGTTCACGATCCGCGACCGGGCGGCGCGGCCGGTCGCGTTCTCAGGGCGCATCCTCACGAACGACAAGAAGGCGGCGAAGTACGTCAACTCGCCTGAAACGCCCATCTTCAAGAAGTCGAACATCCTCTTCGCCCTCGACCAGGCCGCCGGCAACATCACCAAGGCCGCGCGCCGCGAGGCGATCGTCTGCGAAGGGCAGATCGACGTGATTCGCTGCCATGCGTGCGGGTTCAACACGGCCGTCGCCTCGCAGGGAACGTCCTTTACTGTGGAACACGTGCAGCTGTTGAAGCGGTGCGCGGACTCCGCCGTTCTCGTGTTCGACGGCGACGGCGCCGGGCAGAAGGCGGCGATCCGTACGGGCGGCGAGTTCATTGCCGCCGAGATCCCGGTGCGCGTGGCCACGCTGCCGCCGGGCGAGGACCCCGACTCGCTCCTGCGCACGAAAGGCCCCGAGGCGTTTCAGGCATGCCTGGACGCGGCGGAGTCGATCACCGCATTTCAGGTGCGGACGCTCCGCGCGCGCGAGGCCAACCCCGATTCCATCGACGCCGTCACGCGCGTGAGCCGCGCCGTCCTTGAAATGCTGGCGAAATGCCCATCCGCCGTGATGCGCGAGACGCTGATGGACGAGGCGGCCGGGTTGCTGCACGTGACACAGAGCGCGTTGCGCGAGGATTTCGCGAAGCTGGGAAAGGAACGGCCGCGCACAATCACGCCCTCGCCCGCAGATGAACCGGAGTGTCCGCCGGACGATCTGCCGCCTGACGTCGACGCGGCCGCGCCGGAGAACAATCCGCCGTCCGCGCGCGAACGCGCGTTCTGCGAGTTCCTTTTCGACCACGAACACGACGTTTCGCTCGTCGAGCTGGTGGAAAAGTACGCCACGGACGACGTGCTGACGCATCCGTTCACGCGCCGATTCGTGGCGGCGTGGCGGGCAGGGTGCGCGGACGGCGGAAACTTGGAGGCTCTGCTCGACGAGTTGCCGCCGGCGGAATGCGCGTGGCTGAACGCAATCCTGATGTCGAACGACCGTTCGGGGCTTTCCGAGTTGTCGTCTGAGCGGATCTTGCAGGATTTTCTGCGCCAGCTGTGGATGGAGGCGGTGCGGCGGCGGCAGGGCGAGCTGCCGGTCGAGTCGACGCCTGAAAACGACCTGAGGCGGCTCAACTACTCCACGTGCATCCGCCGCCTCCAGCGCGATTCGTGGGACAAGGCGTCTGCGCTCATGACGCCGGACGTGCTGGCCTGATGAAATACGATGCGGCATTTGCGCGACTGGCGCGTTCGAGGTTCCGAAGCCGTTTCCACCTTTCGGAGGCTGACAAGCGGTATGTCGCCGAAAAGGGCATGGAGACGATCCGCCGCCATGCCGAAGATTTCGTGCGAACGCGCCTCGCTTCGGCGAATCCGCCCAACGACGGGAAGCAGACGCCCATGCGCGGCCATCCCGTGTTCGTGGCGCAGCACGCCACCGCCACTTGTTGCCGGAGTTGCCTCGAAAAATGGTGGAAGGTACCGCGCGGGGTCGAGATCCCCGAATCGCGTCGGTGCGGCATCGTCGATTTCCTGATGGCATGGATCGAACGGGATATGAGCAGAGATCGGTCGACGCCTTCGCGGTCGGACGAAAGGAGATGAGCGATGGTTGGAAAACAAATTGTGCAGCGGAACCAATACGCATATTGCTGGCGTTATCGAACGCCTGTCGGCTTTTCGGATATCGTCATGACCTCCGACGGCAACGCGTTGACGGGACTCTATTTCGTCGGTTCGCGGAAGATCGATGGAGAAGAACGCGATCTTCCGGTGTTTCGCAAGACATGCCGCTGGCTTGATGTGTATTTCAGCGGACGCCAACCTGATTTTACGCCCGCGTACGCGATTCGGGGGGTGACGCCCTTTCGTCGGGATGTCGTGGAAGAGATGTTGAAGATTCCCTTTGGCGGCACGACCACGTACGGCGGCATCGCGCGGGCGATCGCCAAGCGGCGCGGGCTTGCCCGGATGTCAGCCCAGGCCGTGGGCGGTGCGGTCGGATGGAATCCAATCTGCCTGATCATCCCCTGCCACCGCGTCATCGGTGCGGACGGCGGCCTCACGGGATACGGCGGCGGTCTGGAAAACAAGGTTGCGCTCCTTGCCCTTGAATCG
>CAMNLN010000157.1 GCA_946543025.1 uncultured Verrucomicrobiota bacterium | reverse complement strand
GCCGCTCGGGCGCTTCGGCCTCTACCTCGTGGACGTGTTCGACAACATGGTGCTGCTCGCGGAGATTCCGGACGGAATGATCTTCGAGCCGATCCCGTTGCGCGCGCGGAAGCGTCCGCCCGTGATCCCCGACCGCTCCGACCTGTCGAGAAAGGACTGCACCGTGCATATCGCGGACATCCACGCGGGGCCCGGCCTCGCGGGCGTGCCGCGCGGAACGGTGAAGAAGCTGCGCATCTTCTCCTACCATTTCAACTACCACAAAACGGGCGGACACGTCAGCATCGGCCTCGACCGGGCGGAGTCTAGCTGGGACGTCAAGCGTGTGCTGGGCACGGTGGACGTGGAGGCCGACGGCTCGTGCTGCTTCCGGATGCCGGCTCGCCTGCCGGTCTCCATCCCGCCGCTCGACGGCGAGGGACGGGCCGTCCAACTCATGCGCTCGTGGGTTGTGGGCATGCCGGGCGAGCGCGTGTCCTGCACGGGCTGCCACGAGGACAACCGCACGTCGGTGGCCTCCGGACGCAAGCAGGCCGACCTGAAGCCCATTCAGGAAATCGTGCCGATGGACGGCGACGGGGTGCGTCCGTTCGGCTTCGCGACGGAAATGTGGCCGCTTCTCCAGAAGCGCTGCGGGGCGTGCCACGGAGATCCCGCCGCGGCGCCGGTGCGCGCGTGGGACCAGGGCGGAGACGGCAAGACGACGCGGCTCGCGATGTGCTCAGCCGAAGAAGGGTACCGGTTCGTCCACCCGTACGTGCGGCGTCCGGGTTCGGAGAGCGAGCTGCCGATCTTGAATCCGCTGGAGTACCACGCTTCCACGAGCCCGCTCGTTCAGATGCTGAAAAAGGGCCACCACGGCGTGACGCTCGACGACGCCGAATGGCGTCGCCTCTACACGTGGATCGACCTCAACGCGCCGTGGAAGGGCAAGTGGAACCCGCCCGAGCCGGAGCAGCGGACGCGCCGCCTGGAGCTTGCGCGTCTCTTTGGCGGCAACGTGGACGATCCCGAGGGCGAGTACGACCGCCAGGCGTCGCGCGTGGCGTCGCGCGGCGCGCCGCGGCCCGTGAAGCCTCCGTCGGGATCGCCGCGAGCCGTCGCGGCCACTTGTGCCGCAGACGGATGGCCGATGTCCGAACTGGACGCCTTCGCCCTGCAGGTTGGACGGATCGACCAGCGCGCGCCGGTCACCGTGCGGACGATCGAGCTGGGTGACGGGTGCAGCATGACGTTCCGCCGCATCCCGGCGGGGACGTTCGTGATGGGCAGCGCGGACGGCGCGCCGGACGAGACGCCATGCGTCGTCACGATCGAGCGTCCGTTCTGGATGTCCGAGACGGAGGTCCGCAACGACCAGTTCCACGTGTTTGATCCGACGCACGATTCGCGCCACCAGGACCAGTACGGCTTCGACCAGGTCGTGCCCGGGTTCGTGGGGACGCACCGCAAGCAGCCGGCGGTGCGCATGACGTGGAACCAGGCGATGGCGTTCTGCCGTTGGTTCTCGAAGAAGGCCGGCGTGAGGGCGAACCTTCCCACGGAAGCGCAGTGGGAGTGGGCCGCGCGTGCCGGCACGGCCACGCCGTTCCCGTGGGGCGGGCTGGATGACGACTTTTCGAAGTACGCCAACCTCGCGGACCGCGACGTGCGCTTCATCTACAGCAAGTGGGACGGACCGGCGGCCGTCCAGCGGCGCCTCGAGTACAAGCACGCGCTGAACTACCCCCTGCACGAGGAGCGGTTCGTCGACGACTGGTTCTCCATCAACTACGTGGCGCGGGGGCTTCCGAACACGTGGGGGCTCTACGACATGCACGGCAACGCGGCGGAGTGGACGCGCAGCGCCTACCGTCCCTATCCGTACAAAGCCGGCGACGGGCGCGAGGACGAGTCTGCCGAGGGGCTGAAGGTCGTGCGCGGCGGCAGCTTCGCGAGCCGTCCGCGCGACGCCACGTCGTCCGTCCGTCAAGCCTATCTGCCGTGGCAGAAGGTGTTTGACACGGGCTTCCGGGTTGTCTTTGAAGACAACTGACACTCAAGGGAACGTTCGATATGTTTTCCAAACAGCCACTTGTTGCGGTTCAGATATCGCTCGCTTGAAGGTGTAAGAACGGTTATTGTCTGGAGAGTTTGAAGACATCGGAATTCCAGTTGGAGCGATATGGTCCCTAGGAGGCGCGAGACATGAGAACATCGCTGGTCGCGGGCGTGCTGGCAAGAACGGCATGTGTAATCGTTACGATGCCGCTTTTTGCGCGGACGGTGGCGGAATGGCCGCTGGAATGCGACGAGAAGGGGCGGCCGGACGGAAGGTGCGCCGTCTCGACCGCGAACGACCTCTACGTGATGGACGTGACGCACGTCGGCACGCTGGGCGACGGGAGGACGGCGCTGATGTCGTTGGGCGGATCGGAGGCGTCCGACTTCGCCTTCAGCGACACGGTGGGGCGCTACGTCGCGCCGACGAACGACTTCACGCTCGAGGGCTGGTACAGCTTTGCGCGCCTGCCGACGAAGGGCGAGACGTGGATGGTGGCGAGCGCGTTCGGGGGCGAGAGCCGCTGGTTTCTCACGCTTCGCCGCGACAGCATCCATCCCGGCCTCACGTGGCAGCTTTTCGCAGGTCGGCCGCACACGGGCGACACGCTGCTCGCGACCGTCACCGATCCGAATACGCTCACGAACGGCTGGCATCGCTTCGCGCTGACGTTTGCCCATCGCACGGCGGAAGGCAACGCCGAGTGGCGGTTCTACCTCGACGGCAAGCCGTCGGGGCGGTGCGTTGCTCCGGCGTTCGAGGGCTCGTTCAGAGGCGACGGACGGTTCGCCCTCGGCGGGCGTGGACTCTGCGGGAACGTCATTTGCGGGTCGCTCTCCCGTTGCCGACTCTCCGACCGCGTGTTGTCGCCGAGCGAGTTCATTCAGCCGGACGCGGCACATGTCGGCGCGCCTGCCTGGAAAGAGTTGCCGTCGCGCGCCGTATCCGACGTGCCCGACGGCGGACGGACGCTCTACAACGGCATCGTGCTGCCAAGGGAATGGCCGCCGCGCATCGATCCGAAGGATCCGAATCCGATCAAGGCCCCTTATCTTGAGGCGGCCAACATCCCGAAGGTGATTCCGATCGACCTGGGGCGGCAGCTGTTCGTGGATGATTTCCTCGTGGAAGCGACGAGCGGCGTGGTGCGGGCGTACTACAAGCCGGTCAAGTACGAGGGAAATCCCGTGATGTGGCCCGAGACGAAGGCCGAACGCGCGTTGAACACCGAGCTCGGCGACAAGCCGTTCCCCAAGGGCGCCGAACGGCGCGACTGGGATCCTCTCTACAAGACCGCGCCTGGCTGCTGCATGTCGGGCGGCGGCGTGTGGTGGGATCCGACGCGGCGGCGGTTCCGCATGTGGTACATGTCCGGATGGAGCGGCCGCATCTCGCTGGCGGAATCCAAGGACGGGCTCGTGTGGGAGCGTCCGCCCGTGGGGCGCGCCGGTGACAACATCGTGCTGCCCGACCAGCGGGCCGACACGTTCAGCGTATTCCCCGGCTACGACACGGACGCCCCCTACGGCAACTGGCGCATCAGCATCTCGCCGGGCGGCAATCCTACGCGCAGCGCCGCATACGTTTCTCCTGACGGCATCCGCTGGCGCTTCCTGCGCAAGACGGGCCTGCACGACGACTGCACGACGATGTTCTACAACCCGTTCCTCGGCAAGTGGACGTGGAGCCTGCGCGCGAACTGGCGCGCCCGCTCGCGCATCTACCACGCGCACCGCGACTTCTACGCGGGCGGCGGCTGGCACTTTCCGGCGGGGCGCGGCGTGGCGAAGACGAACACCGTGGACTGCGCGCTCTGGCTTGCGTGCGACAACCAGGACCTGCCGCGCACGCTGAACGGGAAGACGTACACGAACGCCCAGCTCTACAACGTGGATGCCGTGCCATACGAGTCGATCATGGTGGGACTTTTCAAGATCCTCTGCGGGCATGACAACGGCGAGGCCGCGCAGGCGGGCATGCCGAAGACGACGTCCATCCACTTCGCCTACTCGCGCGACGGTTTCCATTTCACGCGCCCGGACCGTACGCCCGCGATCGACCAGTCCGGTTGGGGCAGCGGCGCGTGGGATTCCGGCTACGTGGGCAACATTTCCAGCTGCTTCGCGATCAAGGACGAGCGGCTATGGTTCTACTACGTGGGCGCGCGCGGCGACGGCACGCAGAACGATCCGCCGCGCTGCATGCTCGCGAACGGCATGCACTGGAACTTCTCCGTGGGTGTGGCGACGCTCCGCCGCGATGGCTTCGCAGGCCTGGTGGCGGACGGGAAGGGCGAGGTGACGACGCGGCCCGTCTCCTTCTCTGGCGCGCACCTCTTCGTGAACGCCGACGCGCGCTTCGGCGAGGTGGCTGTGGAGGTGCTGGACGAGAAGGGCGAGGCGTACCCTGGCTATTCGGCGGCCGACTGCAAGGCCCTTGCGAGGAAGGACTCCTCGAAACATGCGATTACATGGTCGGGCGGCGACCTCTCGCGGTTCGCGGGCAAGCCCGTCCGCTTCCGCTTCAAGATGAAGGTGGCGACGCTCTTTTCCTTCTGGGTGGCTAAAAAGCCCACGGGCGAATCGGGCGGCTACGTGGCCGCCGGCGGCCCGGACTACAAGGGTTTGCGCGACGAATAGACGGTGTGACGAAAAAAGGAGCGCAGAATATGGATAGGATAAAGATGGACACGACAATGAAAAGCGAAGGTACGTCCGGCGGCAGGGTCGTGTTCCTGGATTGGTTGCGGGTCATCGCCTGCTTCATGGTGATGGCAATCCATTCCAGCGAGCCTTTCTACCTGGGCGGTGAAGCTCCGAATGTCACGTTCATCGCGAACAAGTGGGACGCCATTTGGATATCCTTGGTCGAAAGCATCTGTCGCGTGTGCGTACCCTTGTTCGTGATGGCGTCAAGCTATCTTCTTTTTCCGCTCAAGAGATCGACGGGCGAGTTCTTCCGGCGGCGACTGGTACGCATCTTCGTTCCGTTTGTCGTATGGGTCTGCGCCTACGTCTGGTGGTTCGGCGACAGCTGGGGCAAGGCGTGCTTCAACTTCCCGGACGCCGGCGGCCATCTCTGGTTCGTGCCGATGTTGCTCGGGCTGTATCTCCTGATGCCGTTGCTCTCGCCGTGGGCCGAAAAGGTTTCGGAACGCGAGCTGCGCGGCTGGCTGATCCTCTGGCTCGTCACGACGACGTTTCCGTACCTGCGCCGCCTGTGGACGGCGATTTATGGCGAGCCGCCGTTCGGCGCCGTGCCGTATCTCTACGGCGAGTGCCCGTGGAACATGTTCGGTATGTTCCATTACGTGAGCGGGTTCATCGGCTACATGCTGCTCGGTTTCTGGTTCCGGAGGTTCGTCCCCGAACTCTCCTGGCGTCGCACGATCGCTGCGGCGGTCCCGCTCTGGCTGGCGGGGGCGGTCGTGATGGGCGGCGGATTCTATTTCCGGATACCTGAGTTCCCGTGTTCGAAACCGTATGCGTTTGCGGTCGATCTGGAGATGAGCATCGAATACTGTTCCGTTGGGGTGGCGATCGCGGTGATCGCGGCGTTCATGCTCATTCGGAAGATCAAGGCGGACGGCGCGTTTTACCGGCGGATCGTGCGTCCGCTCTCGGAGGCGAGCTACGGGACCTATCTTCTGCACATGTTTGTGCTGTTGGCGGTGTTCGACGCGGTGCGCCCGCATTGCAATACGCCGGCGACGATATGCGTGACGGCGGTGACGTCGTATGTCCTCGCGTCGGCGGCGGGCGTCCTGCTCCGGCGCATCCCGTTCGTTGGACGCTTCATCGTCGGATAAAATTATGCGCATGGGGAAAGATCGTTGAAAAATTCTGTCAAGCTGCGGTCTCAAGTGGCGCGGCTGATTTTATGGTAAAATATCCCCCATGAAAATCAACGTGAACTTTCGTACGGCGCGGCTCGTCGCGCTTGTGTCCGCCTGTGCGGCGGCATCCGCCTTCGGCGCGATTCGCGCCGTCACCCCGACCGCCTGGAACGGCGATCCGAACTGCTGGCAGATGAAGCGCCACGCCGAGAAGATGGCGGCCGTCACGAACGGCGGCGCGAAAGTCGTCTTCATCGGCGACTCGATCACGCATTTCTGGGAAGGAAACGGCAAGGCCCAGTGGAAGAAGTACTTTGCCGACGGGGCGCGCCGGGCGCTGAACCTCGGCACGAGCGCCGACCGCACGGAACATGTCCTCTGGCGCATCACCGAAGGAGGCGAGCTCGACGGCTACGAGGCGAAGTGCATCCTTCTCATGATCGGCACGAACAACTCCGGGCACTTCCCGTTCGCGGAGGAGCCGCCGATCGACACGATCATGGGGGTGAAGCGCATCCTCGAGGTCATCGCCGAGAAGCAGCCGAACGCGCGCACGATCCTCACGGCCATCTTCCCGCGCGGCGCGGACGCGAACGATTCGTTCCGCCGCCGCAACGACGTGGTCAACAAGGAGCTCGCGACGTTCGCCGACGGCAGGCGCGTGATCTGGTGCGACTTCAGCGACAAGTTTCTTGACGCGCAGGGACGCCTCAGCCGCGAACTCTTCCCCGATCTCCTCCATCCGAACGCGCGCGGCTACGAGATCTGGGCGGGCACGGTGGTGCCGCTCGTCGACCAGGTGCTCGCCGCCGCGCCGGATGCGGTCATCCCGTCCGTCTGGCCCTCCAGTCCGTCCGGGTACGAGTACGGGAGGCCGGTCGCGGCGATGGCGCTGCGCGGCGGAAACTACTGGCCGGCGCGTTATCTCGAGAAGCGCAACGAGATCGTCGACAACGGCGCGGTGGAGTATGACGTCGTGATGGTGGGCGACTCCATCACCCACCGCTGGGAACGCGAGGGCGGCGAAGGGCGCGAGCTGTTCGCCGAGATCCGCAAGACCTACCGGATCCTGAACCTCGGATACGGCGGCGACCGCACCGAGCATGCGATCTGGCGTATGGAAAACGGCGAGCTCGAAGGCTATACGGCGAAACTGTTCACCGTGATGATCGGCACGAACAACCGGGACGGCAACCCCGTTGACATCGCCGCCGGCGTAAAGCGCATCCTCGACGTCATCCGCGCCAAGCATCCGGAGGCGAAGATCGCGCTTCTTCCGATTTTCCCGCGCGGCGCCAAGCCGGACGACAAGCGCCGCGTCGCCAACGACAAGGTGAACGCCGTCATCAAGAACTACGCCGACGGACAGACCGTCCTCTGGTTCGATTTCGGCGACAAGTTCCTCGAGCCCGACGGTACGCTTACCAAGCGGGTGATGAACGACCTCCTGCATCCGAACGAGACCGGCTACCAGATCTGGTGGGAGGCGATCCACCCCCTGTTCCGGCAGATTTGCGGAAAGTAGGACGACCGACCCGCTGAACGACGGTGTGAACGGAACAGTGGCGCCCCCCTGAAGCTCGGCTTTTCGATCATAATCAGGGAGCAGTTTGTGTTGGGAGAGGCAGTCGCAAAACCCGGTAGGGACGGCGTTCCATCGCCGTCCGCGGCTGGCGATGGAACGCCAGCCCTACCAGTGATTCCGGCGTCTGCAAGCTTCACGATTTGCTGTGCCAGGATGTGTAAGCACTCGCGCAGATGATTTTCAGTATGGCGAAACAGCACTAATGTTTCCGGAAGATATTTCGGCACGGCGAAATAATTTCATGGTTTTGAGATTGCTTTTCGACATGGCGAATGACATAAAAAGCACAAACTTCATTTCAAGAAGGAAGTGCCGCCAAACGGCATAAAATAAGGGACATTGACCTGCTTGAAAGGATTCTCGTCTATCTCGTTTCTGAAGTCGGGCACCTGTTTTCCGCTTCCTCGGTCCAGAAATATCTCAGGCACAAGAACGCAGCATTTCGCTGGAGACCATGTACGACTACCTGAAGTATGCGGAAGAAGCCTGTTTGATTCTGACGCTGAGCCGTTTGGCGATTAAGAACGCCTGCGTTTCATGGAGGATGGGGGTGACGCATTCGTAGCGGCGGAAGGT
>CAMNLN010000156.1 GCA_946543025.1 uncultured Verrucomicrobiota bacterium | reverse complement strand
ATGGGCAAGAAGCAGCTCGCCGTGATGGAGGAGCTGAAGGTCAAGTTCGTGGAGGGGTGCCTCGCGAACGAGAAGTTCCGCGTGGGCAAGTGGAAGGACGAGAAGGAGGCGCGCAAGCTCATCGACAAGATCTGGGACGACTGGAAGGCGTTCGCGAGCTACGCGTTCAACAAGTCCCACGCCGTGTGCTACGCCTGGGTGGCGTACCAGACCGGCTACCTGAAGGCGCACTATCCGGCCGAGTTCATGTGCGCGCAAATCTCGTCGGAAATCGGCAACTTCGACAAGCTGCCCGGCTTCGTGGCGGAGGCGGCGGCGATGGGACTGGAGGTGCGTCCGCCCGACGTGAACGCCGCCTACGCGCGGTTTACTCCCGTGAAGGGCGAGAAGGCGATCCGCTTCGGCCTCGCCGGCGTGAAGGGCGTGGGGGCCGTGGCGGCGGAGGACATCGTGGCCGAGCGCGAGCGGAACGGCCCGTACAAGGGAATCATGGACCTCGCGACGCGCCTCGCGGGCACGACCACCGTCAACAAGCGCGTGCTCGAGAACCTCGTGAAGTGCGGCGCGTTCGACGAGCTGGCGCGCGCCGCCGGCTTCCACCGCGCGCGCTACTTCAACAACATCGACTTCGTGACGAAACGCGCGGCGCAACGCGGCAAGGAGAAGGCGAGCGGGCAGATGGACATGTTCGGCGTGCTCGCGCCGGACGAGGATTCGAGCGACGCGGTCCTGCCGGACTGCCCGAAGTGGCCCAGCGCGCAATGCTTCAAGGACGAGCGCGACCTGATGGGCATCTACATGACGGGCCATCCGCTCGGGGCGTACGCGCGCGTGCTGGAATCGCTCTCCACCTTCAAGATCGCCGAGCCGCCCGAGATCCCGTTCATGGAGGAGGTGGGGGCGGACCGCCCGCTCCGCGTGGCCGTGCGCCTCGGCGGCATGCTGAAGGCGTGCACGACGCGCATGAGCAAGCCGAAGAAGGAAGGGGACGTGCCGCAGCCGTGGGCGATCCTCGTGGTGGACGACGGCGAGAGCGAGATGGAGGCGCTCGCCTTCGCCAAGACGTACGCGAAGTACAAGGAATGGCTGCCGGAGACGGTTGACCAGCCCGTGCTGCTCTGCGGCGAGCTGGCGCACCGCACGAACCGCGACACGCGCGCGGAAGAGCCGGACCTCCAGTTCGTCGTGCGCGAGGCGTATCCGCTCGCGACGGGCCTGAAGAAGTTCTCGTCGGCGCTGCACGTGACGATGCGCTACGCGGACGCGACGCTCCTCGCGCGCGCCGCCGCGCTGAAAGAGCTCGCGGCGACGCATCCCGGCACCGTGAAGGTGCTGCTCGATCTCGTCTGGCCGAACGGCGCGACGACGGAGGTCGACTCCGGCATCGAGGGCGTCGAGCTGACAGACGAGTTCCTGACGGCGCTCGGTCGTCTGCAGAAGGGCGACCCTTACCGGCTCAAGACGATCAAAGACATCTTCCTCGAACCGCCAGAACCCAGAAAATGGGAAAGGAGAAACTGACATGGACGGACAAGTGATGGAAATGGAAGGACACATCCGCGGCATCGCCGAACTGAACGACATCATCCGGCGCGGGGGCTTCGCCCGCCAGGTGCTCACCGACGAGACGCGCCACGCGGAGCGCATCGTGCGCATCGCCGAGCGCACCGCCGCCAAGGTGCCCGCCACGCGGCTCGTGCTCGTCTCGGGGCCGTCCTCGGCCGGTAAGACGACGACGGCGCTGCGCCTCTGCATCCGGCTGCGCGAGAACGGCCTCTCGGCGCTGCACATGTCCACGGACGACTATTTCGTCGGCGACTCGCGCAACCCGCGCAACCCCGACGGCACGTTCGACTACGAGACGATCGAGGCTGTGGACTGCGAGCGGCTGGTGGCTGACCTCGCGAGGCTGTTCGAGGGCGAGGCGGTGACGCTCAGGAAGTTCGACTTCACCACGAAGGAGGGGTACGACGCGCCGGAGACGACCACCCTCCCGCTCGGCGGCGTGGTGGTGCTGGAGGGCATCCACGCCCTCAACCCGCGCCTCACCTCGGGCCTCGCGGAGGAGATCAAGTTCCGCGTGTACATCAACATGTTCACGCAGCTGCTGCCCGAAGGATGCGAGGCGTTCTTCGCGGACGACACGCGGCTCGTGCGCCGGATCGTGCGCGATTCCAATTTCCGCGGCACGCCGGCCTCCACCACGCTCGCGCGCTGGCCGAGCGTCGAGGAGGGCGAGCAGAAGTGGATCAACCCGTTCCGCCATCTGGCGGACGCGGTGTTCAACACGTCGCTCGACTACGAGCTGGCCGTGCTGAAGCCGTTCGCGATGGACCTCCTGCGCGGCGTGGAGGACGGCGAGCCGACCTTCCGCGAGGCCGACCGCCTCGCGACGATGCTCGCGCCGATCTCCGAGGCGCCGTCCGACGGCATCCCCGTCGACTCCATCCTGCGCGAGTCCATCGGCGGCAGCCGGTTCAGCTACTGACGCGCGAAAGCCGCGCGGCTCCGAAAACATGGTATAATATCGGGGCTATGAAGATACTAGGCGATCCAATCTTTGCGAAGAATCCGGACGGCTCGCTCAAGAGCCGCATCGGTACGCTTTTTTTCCGCACTCCCGGCCTTGTGACGCAGAGGGGCGTCCATGCGATGCAGCGCATCGCGTGGGTGAAGGAGCTGAGCCGCGCGCGCATCGCGGAAGGCCGTCCCGAATTGACCGAACGCGAGGCGGCGGCCGAATGGGCCGACTCGGCGGACCTTCTGTTCACGGACGACTGCGTGCTGATCCGGCCCGATCCCGACCGCATGGACCTGGCCTTCAAGGCGGACGAGGTGCTGCAGACGCTCGTCTCGAAACGGCGCATCCGGTTCCTCAACACGCACGCCGCCAAGGTACGCGACGCCTTGCGCGCGCGCGGCGAGAACTGGCGCATGGCGCGCGCGCCGCAAAGCGCGGAGGAGATCGACCGGGCCCTCGCGGCGGCGCGCGTCGCCATCCAGCACGAGCCGATCTACTATTACAACGGCAACACCGGCACACGCTACCTGACGGCCGGCGGGCTGGAGCAGGTTGCCGCGCTGCCGCCGGACGCCTTCCGCGCGCAGGTGGCGGAGATCGTGGACGGCCTGCGTGCGCACAACCGCCTCGGCCAGCCCGAGATCGCGCTTTTCCCGGCAGACCTCACGCCGGACGTGCGCGAGGCATTCAACGCCGTCCGTCCCGCCGAGCAGGACGACGCCGCGCTCCGCGCCGCCGTGGAGGTTGCGGCCACAAAGTGGCGACTCGCGCTGCCCGCGAACCTCCGTGACGAGACGCCCGCGAACCTTGATTGGCGCAGCACGATGAGCGCGGCCATCTCGCGCCGCCCGAACGAGACCGAGGTGGGAGAACAGGACCTCATCCAGGGCATCAGCCCGGAGTTCTACCGCCAGATCGAATGGCTGCCCGGCGGCCGCGTGGTGGACGGGCAGCTCATCTTCGACCCACTCTTCGACGAGGCGCAGCGCACGCAGGATCCCGCGCTCCTGGAGCTTTGCGACTTCCGCGTGCGTTCGATCGTCTTCAACCTGCTGCGACTCTTCGGCACGGTGGAGTACATCAACATCGGCCGCATCGCGCATTCGCTCGCGCGGCGCCCGGTGGCGGGCCACAAGCGCGGCAACGTGTACATCGTCCAGTACAAGGAGGTGGGCAAGGACTATTGCCGCGTGTTCGTGATCCGCTTCCAGAAGTGGGGCATCGCCGAGCATCTCGACGAAGGCAAGGACCTGCTCCAGTCGATTCTGGAAGCGAACGAGTACGCGGACTACATCCTGGACCGCCGCCTCGCCTGCCGCCAGCTCGGCATGAACCTGCCGTATCAGGTGGGATTCGGGCAGTTTACGGAGAAATACCTCGGCAACAACCAGTACTACGGCACCACGGTGCGCGCGTTCTACTACATGCGCTCCTACATCCGCGGCGTCGCCTCCGACAAGGTTCCGCCCGAGCGTTTCCGCAACCCCGCCTTCGCGCATGCGTTCGCCACGTTGATGGGCGAGGCTGCCGCGCTCGACATGATCGTGGGCCGTGCCGCCACCGAGACGGGCGAATGCCTCTTCGACACGAACTACGAGGTGCTCCAGTGCGGCGAGGACGGCCTTCCCGCCGGACTCGTGGTGACGGACCACACGGGCTCCTTCGTCAAGTACCGCGAATCCTTCGATGAGCTGGTCGGGGCCTACGCGAACGTGGTGCGCTGCCGCGAGGCGTTCGTCGGCGATTTTCCCGCCTTCGCGAAGGCGTACGTGCAGGCGTTCGAGCGGCGACTGGCGGCCGTGCAGGCGTCCTACCGCGCGCACAAGCGTGGGTTCGACGAGCTGTTCGTCCATCGGCCCTACGACCAGGCCGGGTCGGGCGCGTTCCGCTGGACGAGCGTCCTCGCGCGGCTCAATGCCTGCGATCCCGCCGCGGTGGCGACCGCGCTCAAGAAGGCGATCCAGTCCTGACGGCATTTTCAGATTGACAAGGCAGGGGTGAAAATGGCAAAACAAGGCCATTTTCTGGAAGGAATATTGCCTATGTCGAATCGTTTATGCCGTCGGTCGCCGAAAATCCTGTTTTACGCGGTCTGTTGTTGCCTGTGCGCGGGACTCCCGGCCGCCGCCGTCGACGGCACGTGGATCCAGCCTCTCGACAGCAACTACAGCATGTCGACGGCCCAGTACTGGCAGCACGCGACGGTCGCGAACGGCGGCGGTTCCGTCACGTTCCTCAACCAGGGCAGCAACCGTACGAAGACGCTTGGCAACAACGTCGGCACCTTGACGTGGAACAACGTGGACCTCGGCGCGAGCGCGTTCACGCTCACGGGCATGCTGATTCTCTTCCGCTGAACGGCTTCAGGAACGCGCGGACGTTGCCTGCGATTTGCGCATCGACTGTTCCGACGTCCGTTCCGCGCAGGGCGGCGAGCGTCGTGACAATTTGCCGCAGGGTTTCGTCGGCGGCAGTTTCGGAAAGGGCGTAGTCCATGTCCGTCTCGATCAGGATACGGTCGGGCGGCAGGTCCTTCACGAGCGTGCGGTAGTTGACCGCGTGGTCGTTGAGAAGGGCGGGACCGACTGAGACGTAGCCGTTGATGGCGAAGATTTCCGGGAGGAGTCCCGCGCTGCGCGAGAAGCCGTGGAAGAGGAATGCGGGGATCCGGCCCCTGTAAGGATGGCACGCGGCTACGACCTCGCCCCAGCACTTCGCGCCGTGGAGGACGACGGGGCGGCGCATCTCGGCGGCGAGCGCGAGCTGTTGTCCGAAAAGCTGGCGTTGAGAATCGGAGATTGTCTTGGACTTCAGCCTGTCGAGGCCGATTTCGCCCACGCCGGCAGCTGGGTCGGCGGCGAGTTGGGCGCGGACGACGGAGGAATCTGCGGCGGCGTCCGCCTGCCACGGGTGGATGCCGTAGAAGCGTATCTCGCGGTCAGGCGTGCGCAGGAAGGCCGGATAGCCGTCGCGATGGTAGTGGGCGTCGGTCATGTTTCCGGATGAAATGAGAGGACGAAACCGCCGTTGTCGGCCAGGTCGAGGCAGATGCGCACGTCGGGCGCGAGGCCAGGGATCGATTCGTGGACGACGCCTTCGGCCTGCGCCGAGGGCGCATCCTTGGAGTGGAGGTCGCGCGTCGCGTCGCACGTGTAGGAAAACATGCGATGGCTGGCGGGCAGCATCTGCCACACGTCCTCGAAGCGGACGGTGAGGGTGGTAGCGGCACAGGCGAGCCCGCAGACGGTGGGGACAGACCCTTCCAGGCCGACGGCGAAGACGAGAAAATCGTCGGGCAGTCCGCGGAGGGGAGTGAAGAGGGAAGAGTTGGGAAATGGGGAGTTGGAAATGTCTGGGGCGAGCGGGGGTGGAATTTGCGCGAGGGCCGCTTGGGCGGCAGGCGTCCAAGGGCGGGGACAGCCGAGGAACGAGAGGGGACCGCAGTCCGCCGCCCAGTCGCACGGTCGACGGTAGGCCTGTCCGTTGACGGTCAGGACCCCATCCTGATAGGAATATCGAAGGGAACTCGCAACTTCCATCTTCAAAGCTTCAGTCCGTCGAAGGCCGAGCCGAGCGAGCTGAAGCCGCTGTTGTCGTCCTTGTGGGCATCCATCCAGTCCTGGACGTCCTTGGCCTCGGCCTCGGCGGCGAGCTCTTCGGGCGTACGGGGCTTGAGCGGCTTGGCCTGGCACTGGCGGATCGAGAGGGAGATGCGCTCGCGTTCCCAGTCGAGGGAAAGAATCTTCACGGTGACGAGGTCGCCTTCCTTGACGAAGTCGGAAGGCTTGACCACCTTGTCCCACGAGATTTCGCGCACGGGCACGAGGCCCTCCACGCCGCCGAGGTCGACGAACGCGCCGAAGTCGAGAACCTTGACGACCGTGCCGTTGAGGGTCTGTCCCTCCGAAAGCGTGTCGCGCAGGTAGTCCTTGGCCGCCTGCAGCTCCTTCTCCTGGACGGCGCGATGGCTGACGATCAGGTTGATGCCGCGGTCGTCTGAACCGTATTCCTGCACGATGAAGGAGAGTGTCTGGCCGAGGTAGGGGTTCTCCGCGCCGGCGGGAAGGGGCTTGCGGAAGCGCTCCATCTGCGAGTAGGGGCAGAACGCGCGCTGGCCGCAGAGCGTGACCTCGTAGCCGCCCTTGACCTCCTTCTCGACCTTGCCGTCGAGGGCGAGGCCGCGGTCGTAGGCGCGGCGGAGCGTCTCGTCCTCGGCGACGATGGCGGCGGATTCGGCCACGTCGGCCTTGGCGAAGAGGTAGTAGTCCTTCTGCATCGACACGAACGACACCTCGACGTCGTCGCCGCGCTTGACGGTGATTTCGCCGTCGGCGTCCGTGACGTCCTCGATCGGCAAGAGGCCGACGAGCTTGGCGTTGACGTCCAGCGTCACGTGCGTCTCGCCCACGCGCACGACATGCGCGGTGACGACGTCGCCGGGGTTGAAGCCCTTGCGGTAGTTCTTGAACTGGCCGTCCAGGAGGGCGGCGAAATCGGCCATTGATGCTTTCTTGTCCATGAAACGAATCTCCAATCTGGGAAACGGGCGCATATTATACCTTATCCGGCTCCTCGCGACAATGCCGCGCGCACGAATCGCTCGATCCGGCTTCGTCAAGACGGCAATTTACCCATGTCCAGGAGTTTGGTATAATTCGCATCGGCCTTCGCCGGGAAAGCGGCGGGCGCGAAAGGAAACACAGATGAAATTTGCAGTGATTGGGCATCCGGTGGCGCACAGCCTCTCGCCCAAGATGCATGCCGCCAACTTTGCGGCTATTGGCTTTGACGGAACTTACGAGAAGTTCGACGTCGAGCCGGAGAACGTGGAGCGGTTCGTGCGCGAGAAGCAGAAGGAAGGGTACGCGGGGCTGAACGTCACCGTGCCGCACAAGCTGGCGGTGATCCCGCTCCTCGACCACGTGGACGAGAGCGTGGCGCGCTACGGCGCGTGCAACACGCTGAAGTTCGAGAAGGACGGCACGATCACGGGGTACAACACGGACGTGATCGGCTTCGTGGACGTGCTGCGCGCGCACGGCCGGTCGCTCGCGGGCAAGAAGGTGTTCATCGTTGGCTGCGGCGGGGCGGGCGGCGCGCTTGCCGGCGTGTGCTGCCACGAGAAGGCGGCGGCGCTCGTGCTGGCGGACCTCGACATGGCGCGCGTGGCGTCGCTTTCCGAGAAGTTGAACGCCCTCGGTACAGGTACGCAGATCTCGACGATCACGGACAAGGCTATGTGGGCCGCCGCCGCCGCGCAGGCGGAGATCGTGGTGAACGCCACGCCGCTCGGCCTCCATCCGGGCGAGCCGAGCGCGCTGCCGCCCGAGGCGTTTCATCCGGGGCAGTTCGTGCTGGACATCGTGCCGACGGCCACGCTGCCGCCCACGGCCGCCGCCGCGAAAGCCGCCGGCGCGGACGCGACGGACGGCCTGGAGTTCCTCGTGGGGCAGGGCGCGAAGTCGTTCGAGCTCTGGACGGGCGTGAATGCCGACCGCGCGGCGATGCTGCGCTCGCTCCGCGCG
>CAMNLN010000155.1 GCA_946543025.1 uncultured Verrucomicrobiota bacterium | reverse complement strand
ATTCATAGATTTCGCCTCCACGCACGACAAGGCTGCGGTAGCGCGCGGCACGGTCAAGGGCAGGCCGCTGACCGCGCGCCTGACGTGTCGGGGAAGGAGGCGTCGGTGAAGTCGAGGTTGCTGGAGACGGTGCGGAGGGCGTAGTAGGAGGGGTCGAACAGCACGTGCGTGCGGCCGAGCATGTTCGCGAGGCCGGACGAGAGGCGGCCGACGAGGACGCCGAGCCACATCGGCAGGCAGAGCGTCCTGAAGTGTCGCCCTGGAAAAAGGCGCGCAGCGGTCTCGCGGTAGAACTCGTCGGCCGTGACGCGGCGAGAATCAATCACCGTCACGCCGTCGCCGTCCCATCGGCCCGTGGTGGCCGCAAGCCACGCCGCTTCCGCCACGCGGCGGACGTCCGCGAGCGGCCAGCGGTTCTTTCCGCGCCACTTGCCGAAGTGGACGATGAAGGGCGAACGGCGCAGGAAGTCCGCCACGCGACGCTCCAGCGTCTCGTCGCCCGGACCCCAGATGGCGGCTGGACGGATGCAGGCGAACCGGTCCGGCGGGAGGTTGGCCTTCAGCCAGAGTTCGGACTTGATCTTGTAGCGGGGATAGGGATTGCGGAGGTTGTCGTCGAACGACAGCGTGGAGACGTCCTCGCCGGTGAAGTCGCGGATGCCGTAGACGTCGGCGGTGGAGATGAAGACGAACTTCCGTTTCGCCAGCGGCGCGAGAGTGACGACGGACTCGTAGTTGAGCCGGCGGAAGAGCTTGTCGGGGCCGACGTCCGAGGCGAGCGCCGCCGCGTGGACGATCACGTCGGGCGCGAGTTTTTCCACCAGCGCACGGATGGCCGTCGTATCGGAGATGTCACCGGTCACATAGGTCGCGCCAGGCACAGGTTCCTTCGGCTGGCGGCGGTGGACGAGCCCCGTGACGCGCCATCCTTCGGCGGCGAATCGTCGTACGACATGTCCGCCGACGAAGCCGCCCGCGCCGGTGACGAGGACATGTCCGGGTGAACCGTTCATGTCGGCGAGTCCTTCATCACGCGCGTGATGACGTCCATCGCCTCGTCCAGCTGCGCCTCCGTATGGGTGGCCATGAAGCTCGTGCGCAGGAGCGCTTCGCCTTCCGGGGTGGCGGGCGGCAGGACAGGGTTCACATAGACGCCCAGCTCGAAGATCTTCTTGACGGCGACGAGCGTCGCCTCCGTGGTGTAGGTGTAGAGCGGGATGATCGGCGTCGGGACGCCGAGGGCCGATTCGCGGATACGCACGCCGCGCGCCTGGAAGCCGGCGCGGGCGTATTCGGAAAGGGACTTCAGGCGGACGGGCAGCTCGGGATGCGCCTCCAGGTGCCGCAGGGCCGCAAGCGCCACCGCCGCGTTCGCGGGCGGCAGAGAGGCGGAAAAGATGAACGGGCGCGAATGGTGGCGCACGTAGTCCACCACCTTCGCATCGCCGGCCATGTAGCCGCCGAGAGAGGCGAGGGACTTCGAGAACGTGCCCATGAAGACGTCCACGTCCTTTTCAAGCCCGTAGTGAAAGGCCGTGCCGCGTCCGCCCGCGCCGAGAACGCCCAGCCCGTGCGCATCGTCTACCATCACGCGCGCGCCGTGCGCTTTGGCGATCCGGACGACCTCCGGCAGGTTCGTCACGTCGCCGCCCATGGAGAACACGCCGTCCACCACCACGAGCGCGCCGCAGCCGGGCGGCACCCGGTCGAGGCAGGCGGCGAGGTCGGACATGTCGTTGTGCTTGAAGCGGAGCAGCTTGCCGAAGCTCAGCTTGCAGCCCGCGTAGATGCTGGCGTGGTTCTCGCGGTCGCAGACGACGTAGTCGTGCATGCCGACGAGCGCGCTGATGATTCCGGCGTTCGACTGGAAGCCAGTGCCGAACGTGAGGGCCGCCTCCTTGCCGAGGAACTGCGCGATCTCCTGCTCAAGCTCGATGTGCAGGTCGAGCGTGCCGTTGAGGAATCGGGAGCCGGAGCAGCCGGTTCCGTATTTTTCCAATGCCCGAACACCGGCCTCGACCACCTCCGGGCAGATCGTGAGCCCCAGATAGTTGTTCGAGCCAAGCATGATTCGGCGGCGGCCTTCCATCATCACTTCCGTATCTTGCCGGGATTCGAGCCGATGGAAGAACGGATAGATTCCAGCGGCTCGAATCTCATCCGCCTCCTTCCATCCGTAGCACTTTTGAAAGATGTCCATGGCGGGATTATACAGGTTTCTGGGCTTTTCGGCAACTTGTGCGGCGAGGTTGCGGTTATTCGTCAGGATTTGCAGCGGCCTACGAACGGCGGCCGGAAAGGACGACGCCGGCGAAAATGAGGGCGGTGCCGAGTGCGCCGATAACCGTCAACCGCTCGTCGAGGAATATCCAGGCGAACAGGATTGTGATCGCAGGCAGGGTGTAGATGCCGATCGTGGCGCGCACCGTGCCGAGGCGCGCGCACGCCGCGTTCCAGGTGGCGAAGCAGAGCGCGCTCGCGAGAAGTCCGAGGAACCCAAGGTTCAGGAGATTGAGCGGACGTGCGAAACGCGCCATGTTCGCCGTGGCCGAGATGTCGACGGCGAAGGTGCCGTCCGCAAAGGTGTTTCCGCCAGGCAGCAGCGAGACGCACAGAAGCGGCAGCATCGCCACGAGCGCCCAGAAGAACGTGCGGCGCGTCATGAGGATCGGGTCCGTTCCGCGCGCGTTCATCTTCGTCACGAGGACGGAGTAGAAGCTCCAGGAGAGGGCGGCGGCGAGCGCGAGCAGGTCGCCGACCGGGTGGAACGAAAACACGTAGACGCCGTTTAGGCAGACGAGCACGATTCCGGCCATCGCCAGCACGAATCCGGACAGGAAGCGTCCGGTGAGCGTCCTTTCGCGCAAGAGGATCTGCGAGAGAAGGGCGGTCGTCATCGGGCTGATCGAGACCAGGATGCAGACGTTGGAAGCGTTCGTCCAATGAAGGGCGCAGTTTTCGAGAAACTGGTACGCCGTCACGCCCGTGAGCCCCATTCCCGCATAGACGGCCTCCTCCCGCCAGCCGGCTACGACGAGACGCTTTGGGCGCAGGCACCAGAGCGCCGCGTAGGCCATGAAGAAACGGATGAAAAGAATCTCGAAAGCAGAAAAGTCGGACAGCAACGCCTTGGTGTTGACGAACGTGACGCCCCAGATGAGAAGGGTCGGCACCGCCAAGAGCAAGCCCTTGACGAATGCGTTGCGGTCTGTCGTCTGCCGGTCCATCGTTTGGCCGCAAATTATACCACAGAACGGCGCCGCCGGAAGCATGGACGAGCGTAAGGGGATTTGATACAATCGCGCCATGACGACGATAGCGACATGCCTGACGATGCTCGGCGCGGTCCTCGCGCTTGAAAACCCGCGCACCGGGATGCGCGTGACGTTCTCCGACGAGGGGGCTCGATTTGCGCGCGTAGACGTGCGCGACCGCGACGGGAAACTCCGTACCGTGACCGCACCGCGCATCGATCCTTTCTCCGGCGCGACGCTGGGGCGGGTGGCCAACCGAATCGCAGACTCGCGCTTCACGCTCGACGGGAAGACCTACGAGCTGCCGTCCAACGAGTCGCCGAACGGGCGCAAATGCTTTCTTCATGGCGGTGCCAAGGGTTTCTACCGGCAGACGTGGCAGATGCGGCGGCAAGATCGCGCCGGCGCGCCCGGCGTCGTCTTCACGCGCCGCTCGCCCGACGGCGAGGAGGGGTTTCCCGGAAACGTGGACGTGAAGGTGACCTACGTTCTCACGGATTCCAACGCCTTGCGCATCGAATACGAGGCGACGACTGACCGCGCGACGCCCGTGCAGATGACGAACCACGGCTATTTCAACCTCAACGGCGATCCAAAGACACCGATCGACAACCATACGCTTTGGGTCGCGGGCGACGAGGTGACGGACGTGGGGCTCGACCTCATTCCGCTGCCCGGCCTTCGGAAGACGGCGGAGACGGAGTTCGACTTCAGCAAGCCTGCCGTCATCGGCGGACGCCTCTCGACGCCCGGCAACTATGCGCGCAACTTCTGCCTGTCCGATCGCTCGGCGACGTTCAAGCACGCATCCACGCTCTCAAGCCCCGTTACCGGCATTCGCATGGAGACGTGGACGACGGAGATCGGACTTCAGATCTACATGGGCCACAAGCTCAAGATCCCGCGTTCCTACGTTACCATGGAGCCGCAGCATTGGCCGGACTCCGTCAATCGCCCCGACTTTCCGCCGGTCATCCTTCGTCCGGGCGAGACGTACCGGGCCGTGAGCGAATACCGATTCTCGACCTTTTGACATGGGATCGCTGTTGTATTATCTGGCGTGGGAATGGATCAACATCTCCCTTGAATATACTGCGGTGGCGTGGACGCGGTTGCCGCGCCTCTTTTTGGCCGTAGCGGGCGTCAACCTCATGACGCATCCGGTGCTCATGTTCCTCCTGGAATGGTTTGGGCGCAATCCGTTCTTCATCCTCGGTTGCGAGATTGTGATTCCTTTTGCTGAATGGCTGATGCTGATGGCCGTGTACGGCCGTTCGCGCGGGCGGCTTCTGCTGGGCGTCGCTGTGCTCATGAACGCCGTCAGCTACATGATGGGGCTTTTGATCGACATGTAAAAAAGAGCCGCCAAGATGGCGGCTCTCCATGTGGCGGCGCGTTGAGGACAACACGCTCTACCCCGTAAAAGGGCTATTTCTTGGGAGCGTCCTTCTTGGGGGCCTCAGCCTTCTTGGCCTCGGGCTTGGGGGCGGCTTTCGGAGCCTCGGGCTTCGGAGCGGCCTTGGGCGGTTCGGGCTTTTTCTCGTCCTTCTTGGCCTCGTCCTTCTTGGGCTCTTCCTTGGCCTTGACCAGATCCTTGCGCGTCTTGGACATGTTGTCCGCGCTGTAGGATGCGATCGAGAACGCCCACTTGCCAGTCTTCTCGTTGAAGTCCTTGACGGCCTTCTCGAGCGTGGCGTTCTCGGTGGCGTTCGTGCCGACGGCCTTGAAGGCGGCGGAGAGCTTCACCCAGCGGTCGGAGCCGGTGGCGTTGCCGACCTTGGCGGTGTAGGACTGGCCGTTCTTGAGCATGACGGTGTAGACCGCGCCGGTGGCGAAGCCGAGCTCGGCGTCCGTCTTCTTCGGATCGGCCACGCCCGTGAAGTCCAGGTAGGAGAGGGCGGAGTCGAGCGAATATGTCTTGGAGGTGTCGAGCTCCTCCTTCGGGCCGAGGCCGGCGAGGTCCCACTTGCCGTCCTTGCGGGTGAGGTTGACGGTCTCCTTGCCCTTGGCGTAGGTGACGGCGACGACGTCCGAGGCTGTGACGGAGGCGATGCGCGTATCCGTCCACTTCTTCGGATCGCCGTCGAACGCGTCGAGCGTGTCCTTCACGAGCACCACCTTGTCGCCGAACTGGATGTAGCGTCCGTCGGGATATCCGCCGCCGCCGAACTGGGCCATCTGGCCGTGCGGCTTGCCGGTGTGGGTGTCGCCGAGGTCGACGGATGCCAGCTCCTTGCCGGCGGCGTCCTTGAGGGCGACCTTGGCGGGCGAGGCGATCGTGCGGCCGTTGGCGACCTGTCCGACCTTGAGTTCCTGCAGCTTGAGCAGGTTCTCGCGGATCTTGGTGACGTCGGCGGGATAGCTGTGGAGCGTCTCCACCACCCAGCCCTTGTCCGTGGCGGCGAGGGCGAGCGGCTTGGCGCCGCCGACGTCGATGCGCGCGACGGCGGAGGCGTCGAAGGCGGGCAGGATCTGCTTGCCGACGATCGACGGCGACTTCATCTTCTTGCTTGCGCTGGTGAAGTAGGCCGCGCCGCCGAGGACGGCGGCCACAGCCGTGAGGATTGCGAGGTTCTTCGTTGTCATGTCAAATGCTCCTTTGATTTAGTGTTTCCTGCGCATCAGGCCGCGGAACACGCCGAAGAGGATCACGAGAAGGGGAATCAGCGTGATGTTGATCACCTTTAGCGTGAGGCCGAGGCTGTCGATGTCGGCGGTCAGCTCCTTGCGCACGTTCTTCAGCTGGCGCTGGGTGTCGGCGCGCGTCTTGCGGAACTGGGCGATCTCCTCCTGCTGCTCCTTGGAGAGGATCATGCGCTCGTTGCCGCTCTTCTGCTTCTGGAGGGCGGAGAGGCGTTGCTGGGTCTGCTCCAGGGCGGCCTCCAGCTCGGTCTGCTTCTTCTGCCACTTGGCCATCGCCTTGGCCTCAAGCTCGTCCACCTTCACGAAGGGGCGGTTCGAGGGGCCGCGCGAACGCACGCCGATCAGCTCCTCGCGTCCGGCGTACTGCTCGATGACATTGGCGAAGAGGACGAGGTTGTCGTTGATCGGCTGGGCGATCGGCCCGAAGAGCGTGTTCATCACCTGGACGCAGAACTGGTCGGCGAGGAAGTCCGAGTCGCCAAACAGGATCACGGTGCCCTTGCCCTCGGCCACGACCTTCGGCACTTCGTTGGTCGAGCCTTCCTTGTAGTCGGGACCCTTGGGGAAGGCGGTCTTGAACGTGCCGGCGAGGCGGCCGGCGAGCGTGCGCTGCACGCCGTCGGGGTTCAGGTCCTTGCGCATCGCGCCCATGCCGAACTGCGCGCCCATGCGGTCCACGAGGCAGGCGTCCTTCGCGGAGGTGACGACGAGCGGCTCGAACGTGAGGCCGTCCTTGCCCTGGAACGAGATCGCGCCCGCGAAGGGGAGCATCACCTGGGTTAGGCCGGAGACGAGGAGGTCTTTCTTGTCCATGTTCTTGGCGGTGAGCGAGAGGAACGCGGGGTTCTCCTCGGCGCGGCCGTTGCCGGCGTTGAGCTTCGTGGCGGCCGCGAGGTCGGCCACGAGCTTGGACGTGTCGAACTGGATGCCCCAGGCGTCGAACAGCTTGCCGAGCGTGGAGGGGCCGTCCGCGCCGCCCATCTGCATCATCGGGTTCTGCTGCTGGCGGCTGGAGAGCATGTCCATGATGCTGAAGGGGTCGACGCACGCGATGAGGCGGCCGCCCTTGATGACGAACTGGTCGATGGCGAACAGCGTCTTTTCCGGGAGGTCCTTCGCGTGGAGGACGACGAGGGCCTTCACGTCGTCGTCGATCTTGTCCGCGTCGGCGGGGATCTCGCGCACGTCGTAGTCCTTCTTCAGCTCGGTGAACGCGGCCCAGCCGGGCTCGGGCTGCTGACGCTGCATCATCATCATCTGGTTGGGCTGGCCGCCGAGCACGTTTTTCAGCGACGTCATCAGTCCGATGACGGGGCGCTCGGGCCAGGCGACGCGCGTGATGCAGCGCGTCACGTCGTACTCGAGCGTGGATTCGGTGCGCGGGCTGAAGCGCGCGAGCGTCTCCTCGCGGTCGCCGCACACGGCCACGAGGCCGAAGTAGACGGGCTGGCCGAAGGGATTGACGTTCTGCGGCTCCACGCCGTAGCGCTGCGCCCATTCCTCGGCGTCGCTGTCCGGCTTCGGGTCGTACGCCTCGAGGGTGACGTGGCCCTTGCCGGCAAGCTCGTATTCCTTGAGGAGGTTCTGCACCTGCTGGGCGTAGGTCTTGAGCTGCATCGGCATCTCGGCCGAGGATGAGCTGAAGTAGAACTTCAGCGTGACGTCCTGCTCGAGCTTGGCCAGCACGGCCTTGGAACCTTTGGTGAGCGTGTAGAGCTTTTCGCCCGTCAGGTCCATGCGCAAGGGCAGGTTGGAGAGGATCAGGTTCACCGCGCCGATGATGACGGCGACGACGACGAGTCCGACGATTCCGTTAAGTTTCTTGTTCATGTTAATTCCTTCGAAATCACGAGTCACGAATCACGAACCACGAATCACGACGCTTTCCGGCTGTCCGTGACGACCTGGGCGGCGGCCAGCATGAAGACGATGACGCCCACGTAGTAGCCGACGTCGGCGAAGTCCACCACGCCGCGGCGCATCGACTCGAAGTGCTGCAGGAGCGAGCAGTTGGCGACCGCGTTGACGATCCCCGAAGGGACGCCCCAGTTCGCGACCGCGTTGACGACGGGGTCGAACCCGATGATGAGCATCAGGAACGTGACCGCGAGCGCGATCACGAAGCCGATCACCTGGCTGCGCGAGAGCGACGAGGCGAACACGCCGATCGCC
>CAMNLN010000154.1 GCA_946543025.1 uncultured Verrucomicrobiota bacterium | reverse complement strand
CGAAGAAGAGATAGAACGCCAGCAGTCCCCAGGCTAGCCGACGCCCGGACTTCACACGATCGGCCCCGTCTGCATAGACGCGCGGAAAGAGAATCCCCCACGCAAAGCACAACACCGCCGCGCCGATCATCCAGAAGAAATGGACACGGCCGGGAATGAAACCGAGATTCCAATAGCCTAATACGGCAAAAGCCAGTGCGCATACGGCAATCTCGATGCCCCACGCGCACGCCAGGCGCTTCAGTCCCGAGTAGAGGCGATTGCGGAACGGCGCTGTGCCGGGATCGCCGCGCCGCCCAGCGAAAAGCCGCGTCAACGCGAACCCGATCGCCGTCGGGATGCTGAGCAGAAAAAGCAGCGCGCAGATTCCTGACATGACGCCCCTCTCGTCTCATGTCGCATGTGTCAGCTGCGCGGCTGCTCTGCGTGCGGCTGAAATGATTTCCGCTTCGCCGGGGACGATGCCGTTCTCCATCAGCACGCGTCCCGCACAGACCACCGTGTCCACGCACGACGGGTCTGCGGCGTAGACGAGGTCGCTCGTGCGGTTGAAGCCCGGCACGAGCGGCACGGCATCCGGCCGGAGGATCACGAAGTCCGCTGCCGCACCCGCGCGGATCTCGCCTGCGTCCAGACCAAACGCCTGCGCGCCGCCCCGCGTCGCCGCGCGCCAGACGTCCGCCGCCGGCGCGCATGTGGGGTCGCCGCTCTCGATCTTCGCGCAAAGCGCCGCCGCCTTCATCTCGGCGAACATCGAAAGCGCGTTGTTGGAGGACGCGCCGTCCGTTCCGAGCGCGAGGCGGCACATGCCTCTTTCGACCGCGCGCCGGTACGGGAACAGCCCGCTCACGAGCTTCATGTTCGACTGCTGGTTCTCGACGATGACCGCTCCCGTGTCCGCGATGATCTTGATGTCGTCGTCCGTCAGATGGACGCAATGCGCCATCACGGTCTTCGGGCCGAGGATGCCGAGGTCGTTCAGGTAGGCGACCGGCGTGCGGCCGCCGTGCTCCTTCTTGCAGGTCTCCACCTCAAAACGCGTTTCGGCCACGTGCACGTGAAGGAACGTGTCCTCGTCCCGCGCCTTCGCCGCGATGTCGCGGAGCGACTGTTCGCAGACGGTGTAGATGGCGTGCGGCGCATAGGTGGCGAACACGCGCGCGGAGGCGTCGCGCGGAAGGCCGGCCAGCGCCTTGTTGGCGGCGACGTTCTTCGGGTCGTTGTGTCCGGGGCCGCCCGTCTCGATGGTCTGCATCGAGACGGCGCAGCGGATGCCCATCTCCTCGGCGGCGCGCGCCACGGCCGGCGCATGCCAGTACATGTCGTTTGCGAACACGGTTCCCGACCGGATCATCTCCAGGATGGCGAGGCGTGTGCCTGCGTAGACGATCTCGTCCGTGAGGTGCGCCTCGGCCGGCCAGATGTGCTCCTGTAGCCACGGCATCAGCTCCAGGTCGTCCGCATACCCCCGCAGCAGGTTCATCGCCAGATGCGTGTGGCAGTTGTAGAAGGCGGGCACGACCGGCCTCGGCGCCGCGCCCTCATCGGGGCTGGCGGCAGGGACGATAGCCGCGATCGTCCCGTTCTCGACGGAAACGTCAACCGTCTTCGTGCCCAGCAGAAGGTTTCTGAACAGACATGCCATGGCAGGTTCCTTTTTCGCCTACTTCTTCAGGCGCGGCAGGATGGCGTCCATCCAGAGGTCGTAGCCGGCGTCAGTCGGATGGATCTCGTCGGCCATGATCGCGCGCGGTACCCAGCCGGTCGAGTCGACCATCTTGTCGTTGAAGTCGATCCAGACGATCTCCGGGTGCGCGGCAGCAAATTCCTTTAGGAGCGCGTTTGTCTTGTCGTTTCGCGCGCGCGCGTCGGCGTGACGCTTGGAATTGGCCGAGGCGCCGCGCGGAAAGATGGGATGGAGGATGAGCTGCGCCTCCGGATGCTTCGCGCGGATTTCGGTGGCGATCTTCTCCACGGCCTTTGCGACGTTGGCTGGGTCTGTGTCGTGCGACGAGTTGTTGTTCGTGCCGATCATGAGGACGATGTTCTTCGCCTTGTAGCCGTCCAGCTCGCCGTGCGCGATGCGCCACAGGACGTTCTGCGTACGGTCGCCGCCATAGCCGAGGTTGAGGACCGTGCGGCCCTGCGAGAGCTTTGCCCAGCTTGCGGGATGCTTCCACTCCCAGAAGTGCATGATCGAGTCGCCCACGAGGACCAGGTCCACCGTCTTGCCGCGTTGCTTCTCGACGAGCTGGTGGCGGCTCAGAAAACGGTTGGCCCACCAGTAGTTTCCGAAAATGCCGGGGTCGCGCTTCGTATCTTTCGTCTGCGACTCCATCTTCGCGACGGCCGTCGACTCAACGGGCGTCGCGGCGGCGCCAAATGCCGTCATGCCGCACACGGCGGCGATTGCGATGCAATACGGAACGATTCGGATTGTCTTCATGCTTTTGCTCCTTTGTTTTCGGCTATTATAGCACAAATCCTACGCGAGACTCTGCGCGTCGACGTCCACGGCGAGGCGCACGTCCTTGGGGATGGGGCGCGCCGCCTCGATCCATCTGACCGCCGCCACGATGTCCTTGGCCGCAGGCGCGCGCATGACGATCTGGTAGCGGAACCACCCCTCCGCCTTCGCGAGCGGCGCCTCGGCCGCTTCCGAGACACGGAACGCCTCTTGCGCATTCTTCCGGTTGTATTTTTCCGCCCATCCGGCGAGAGACTTCGCGTAGAGTTCCGCCCACGGGCGCGCCAACGCTTCGTCTTTCGCGCGGAAGACGAGTGTCGCCAGGCGGCAATACGGCGGCAGGTAGGCGGCTTTCCGGTCTTGCAGCTCCGCCGCCGCGAAGGCGGCGAATCCTTTGTCGGAGGCCGCCGCAGCGATAGCGGGCGCGGCGGGCGAGAAGGTCTGGATGTAGACCTCCCCCGGCTTCTCGGCGCGCCCGGCGCGTCCGCTCACCTGCGCGAGGAGCTGGTAGGTACGTTCGCTCGCGCGCGGGTCGGGCCGATGCAACGAGACGTCCGCGTTCAGAACGCCTACGAGCGTGACGTTCGGGAAGTCGAGTCCCTTCGCGATCATCTGCGTGCCGAGAAGCACGTCCGCCTTGCCCGCGCGGAACGCGGACAAGATGTCGTCGTGCGACATCTTGCGGGAAGTGGAGTCGGCGTCCATGCGCAGGACACGCGCGTGCGGAAAACAGCGCGTGAGGGCGGATTCCGCGCGCTGCGTGCCGATGCCCGTGTAGCTGAAGTCGGTACCGTGGCAGTCGGGGCAAGCGGCCGGCACATGCATCCACCCGCCGCACACGTGGCACCGCAGGCAGTTGTCGGCGCGATGATAGGTGTAGGGCACGGAGCAGTCCGGGCATTCTGCCACCCAGTTGCAGGAAGGGCATTCCAGAATGCGCGAATAGCCGCGCCGGTTGAGGAAGAGTATCGTCTGCTCGCCGTTCGCCAGGCGACGGTGGATCGCGTCGAGAAGGGCGGAAGAGAAGATCGGAAGGTGGCCGATCCGCGCCATCTCGTCCTCCATGTTGACGAGGTGGACGGCCGGAAGCGCGCGGCCGGCCACGCGCGCGGGCACGGAAGCGAGCGCGTACTTGCCAGTCTGCGCGTTGAGCCACGATTCAAGCGACGGCGTGGCGCTGCCCAGTACGACGCGCGCACCTTCCAGGCGTGCCCGCACGACGGCCACGTCGCGCGCGTGATAGCGTGGCGTTTCTTCTTGCTTGTAGGAGGGATCGTGCTCCTCGTCCACCACGATCAGCCCGAGGTTTGCGACCGGCGCGAAGACGGCGCTGCGCGGCCCGACCACGACGCGCGCGGCGCCCGTGCGGATACGGTGCCACTCGTCGTAGCGCTCGCCGTCGGAAAGCGCCGAATGGAGCACGGCCACACGGTCGCCGAAGCGCCCGGCAAAGCGGCGAACAGTCTGAGGCGTGAGGGCTATTTCCGGCACCAGCACGATCGCGCCCTTATCCTCGTCCAGCATTCGTGCGATGGCCTGAAGATAGATTTCGGTCTTGCCGCTGCCGGTGACGCCGTGAAGGAGGACGGGACGGGAGGTAAAAGGTGAAGGGTGCGGTTCACTGCTTCTCGTCTCCCGGCCCTCGTCAAGGATAACATCCAACGCGGCCTGCTGGAGCGGATTGAGCGGGAGCGGCTTCGTCGGCAGCACGTTGCGGCCGGCGAGCGGATCGCGGCGGGTCGTGCGCGACACGATGGAAAGCGCACCTTTCTCCGCGAGGCCGCGCAAGGTGGCTGGCGTCGTCTTGAATTCGCGCACGAGCTGCTGCATCCAGCCGCCGCCTACGCGCGCGATCTCGGATATCAATTGACGTTGTCTCAACGTCAATTGACCATGGGCGGGGTTCGGGGCCGCCAGAGGCCCCGTCGGTTGTCCCACCTCCACGTACAGCATCTCCTTCGCGCGCGCGCCGGGCTTCAGCACGGCGGCGGGCAAGGCGGCGCGAAGCGTCGTCTCGATGGGCGAGGCCGTGTAGTCGGCGATCCACCGCACGAGTTTCAGGAGCGCGGGAGAAAAGAACGGCGACTCGTCCTCGATGGCGAGGACGGGCCGTGTCTTGAATTCCGGCGCGTTCTCCGTCGTCGCCAGCGCGAAGCCGCGCGCGATGCGCCCCCTGAACGGAACACGGAGAAGCTGGCCGACGCGCAGCTTCTCCGTGAGTTCGACCGGCACCGAATAGGTGAACAGCCGGTCGAGGGCCAAATCGATGGCTACCGAGACAAACAATCCAAGTTACTTCGTGGGCAGGTACTGGAGCTTGTTCTCGAGCGCTTCCTGATTGAAGCCCATGTTCTTGTAGATCACCTTCAGGCGGGAATAGCGGGAGTTGATCACTTCCGTCGCGCCATCCATGCGGACGAGTACCCAGGCCTTCGAGCCGAACGGCGTGTCGGCGTCGCCGCCGGCGTCCTTGCCGCACTTGATCTCGTCATTTCCCGTGCCGTCGTACGAATCGGTCTTCAGGTTCTTGTAGTTCACGTTGCGCGAGACGAGCACGGGGATGATCTCGTCGATGCCCGCCTGCACGTTGCCCAAGATGACCCAACCGACGTTGTCAGCCTTCAGCTGGCCACCCGAAAAGCCGGGCACGCCGGAACCGGAAAGCTTGCTGATGTCGACGTCAACCCACGGCCGCCAATCCTTCGAGCCATAAGCGGCCGCACCTCCCTTGCCGCTCAGGCAAAACAAGTCGTTGAAATAAGTTGTCGAAGACGAATACGGTCCCTGGCCGGCAATGTCCGTCTCATCCACCCCATCGACCTTGACGGTCTGCGGCCAAACGGTCGGAAGCCCCGCCTGCTCACGCTCCGTGTTCGCGCCGGTGATTCCCAGAAACAGATTGCGACCGTTCGAAGCCATGGCCGTCGTCTGCGCCTTCAAGATAGCGGACGAGATGGCAGGGAAGAGCGATGCCATGAGGATGCCGAGGATCGCGATGACCACGAGCAACTCGACGAGCGTGAAACCTTTTGCGTTCTTTTTCATTTGTAGTCTCCTTGGTGGATGTTTGACGCAAATATTATCCCACATCTGCGCGCGCCGCGCAAGTGACAATTTGAAAAGATTTGTATGGCGGGCCAAGGCGGCCTTCTAGCGGTATTCGACATTGGCTTTCTCGCGCAACTCGGCTACGAACGCGTCCATCGCGCGGCCGCGCGCCTCGTGGCGCAGGAGGTCGCGGATCTGGTCGGCCACGTCCACGAGCGTCTGCGGTCCTCCGGCCTTCTCATCCGTCTTGAGGATGATGTGGTAGCCGAACTGCGTCTCGATCACGTCGCTCACCTCGCCGCACTTCATCGAGAACGCGGCCTTGTCAAACTCGGGCACCATCATGCCCGGACCGAACCAGCCAAGCGAGCCGCCCTGCGCGCCTGAGGGGCAGTCCGAATGTTCGCGCGCCTCGGCGCAGAACGCCTGGCCCACCTCGCCCGCGTCGCCGGCGGCGACGATTCGCGCGCGGATGGCCTTGATCTTGTCGAGCGCCTGCACTTTGTCGGCCGCATCCATTCCTTCGGTCTTCACAAGGATGTGCTGGGCGAGCACCTGCGGCTGGGCCACGTAGTCCGCCTGGTGGGCGGCGTAGTATTCCGCCACGTCCTGCTCGGTCGGCTCCGCCACGCCGCTGCACGCCTGCCGCACGAGCACGTCCACGCGGCATCCCTTCGCCAGCTCCTTGCGGAAGGCGTCCTCCGAAAGCTTTTGCGCGGCGAGCGCCTTCACGAAGTTCTCGCGTCCGCCCACCTGGCGGACCACCTGCTCCACCTGCGCGTCGATGGCCGCCTCGGTCACGGGGATGTCCAGCTGCTCGGCGCGCGCCAGCAGCAGCTTCGCGCCGATGGCCTGCTCCTGCGCCTTCTCCACGAGCTTCTCGAGGTTTTTCCTGATTTCGGCCTGGCTCATCCCGTGCGTCGCGTAGAACTTCACGAGGCGGTCCAGCTCGAACTGGACGGCCTCGCGGCTGATGGGTTCGCCGTTTACGTATGCCTGCTTCATTCGTTCGTCTCCTTGTGCTGCCAAATTACTTTTTCTCGGTAGTCCGCTTGACGGCGGCGATCTCGGCGCCGAGGGCCGCTCCGTCCTTGCGCGCGCGCGCCTTGAGGAGGAGCCTCAGCGGCGCGCCTTCCAGGCCGAACCGCGAGCGGATGGCCTTCTCGACGTACGACTGGTACGCCGGCGTCACGAGCTTCGGGTCATTCACGAAAAGGCGCACCGTCAGCGGATCCGTCCCCACCTGCAGCCCGTAGTACACCTTCAGACGCCGCCCGTTCTTCATCGGCGCGAGCGTACGCTTCGTGGCCTCCACGAGCGTGCGGTTGAGGACGCCCGTGGGCATCTTCGTCCGCACGGACGACGCCACCGCGTCGATGGCGTCCACCGTCCGCCGGATGTTGTAGCCGCTCTTCGCGCTGCAGTAGACGATCGGCGCGAACGAGACGAACGGCATCAGCCCGCGCACCACCTTCGTCGCGTCCGCCTCCTTCATTCCCTTCGCGTGCGCGAGATCCCACTTGTTCATCAGGATCACGCACGCGCGGTTCGCGTCGAGGATCTTGCCCGCGATGCGCATGTCTTGCTTCGTCGGTCCCAGCTCGCTCTCGAGGACGAGCAGCACCACGTCCGCCTCCTCGATCGCCTTCTCGCTGCGGAAGAGGGAGAAGTTGTCCACGGAGCTCTTCGACATCTGCGTGTGCTTCTTGATGCCGGCGGTGTCCACCAGCACGTAGCGGCGCGCCGTGGGCCCCTCGCCGATGGAGAACGGCACGTCCACCGCGTCGCGCGTCGTGCCCGCCACGTCGCTCACGATCACGCGTTCGGCGTTGAGGAGCCGGTTGATGTACGAGCTCTTGCCCGCGTTCGGACGCCCCACCACCGCCACGCGCAGCGGCTTCGCCGCCTCCTCTTCCGGCGACGGCCTCGGCAGCTGCTCCGTCGCGCGCTTTACGAGCGCCGCCACGCCGCGCCCGTGCTCGGCGGAGACGGGATACACGTCCAGGCCGAAGCGCAGAAATTCGTCGGCCCGCTCGTCGTCCTCCACGCGGTCGCACTTGTTGGCGGCGATCACGCACGGCACGCCGGACTCCCGCACGCGCTGGATCACCTCTTCGTCGAGCGGCGTCACGCCCGCGCGCACGTCCGTCACCACGATGCACACGGCGGCGTCCGCCACCGCCACGGCCGCCTGCTGGCGCGTCTCGGCCGCGAACGGGTCTTCGGATCCGGGCGTACGCTCGAAGGCCAGCCCGCCGGTGTCGACCAGCATGAACCGCCGCCCGTTCGCCTCCACCTCGCGCGCCACGCGGTCGCGCGTGACGCCGGGCTGGTCGAACACGATCGCGATGCGCTGCCGTGCGATGCGGTTGAACAGGGCGCTCTTGCCGACGTTCGGCCGCCCCACGATGGCCACCATCCGCGACGGCCCGCCTGATGTCTCTATCTCGTCCATTTCCCACCTAGTATACCATACGCGACGCGCGTCTACACGAACACGCGCGAAAGGACTTCCGCGCAACGGCCGCAACGGCGGCAGTCGTTTGCGTGGGGACAGGCCCCGATTGTTGTCGCGAAGTCGGGCGGGAACGCCTTGTTGT
>CAMNLN010000153.1 GCA_946543025.1 uncultured Verrucomicrobiota bacterium | reverse complement strand
ACGAGCCCGACCAGTACGAGCACGAGCTCAAGCTCTGGTGGCCGCAGAACGAGGCCATCTACGCCACGTTCCTCGCCTATACCCTCACGAAGGACGAGAAGTACCTCGACTGGTTCAAGAAGATCGAGAAGTGGTTCTTCGACCACTTCATGGATCCCGAATACGGCGAGATCATCAAGTACCTCCGCCGCGACGGCACGCCCTCCTGCACGATGAAGGGTACACGCTGGGCCGGTGCGTTCCACTACCCGCGCATGCTCTTCAACCTCATCAAGCTGATGGAAGCGGAAAAAGTGAAGTGACCACATGACAACCCGCAAGCATTTCATCGAGGGCGTACTCGCAACAGGCGTGGCGCCCTTGGTCATTCCGAACACCGTGCGCGGCGCGAACGCGCCGTCGAACCGCGTCACCGTGGGCGGCATCGGCATCGGCGGCATCGGCAACGCGCAGCTGCCGCAGATGAAAAAGGCCGGCTTCGAGGTGGTGGCGCTCTGCGACCTCGACTGGCAGTACGCCGAGCGGGTCTTCAAGAAGTTCCCGCAAGCGCGGAAGTACAAGGACTACGAGGAGATGCTGCGCCTGGAGGGCGACAAGGTCGACGCCGTCTACTGCGGCTGCCCGGACCACTGGCACACGCTCGTCTGCCTTGCCGCCATCGCGAAGAAGAAGCACCTGTGCTGCGTGAAGCCCCTGACGCGCTTCGTGGACGAGTGCCGTCTCGTTGTGAACGCCGCCCGCAAGGCCGGCGTCGCCACGCAGGTGACGGCGAACTCCAACTGCGACGAGGCGTCGATGCGCCTGTACGAGTACCTGAATGCGGGCGCGATCGGCGACGTCGTCGAGGCACACGCCTGGAGCCGCCGCCCCGTGTGGCCGCAGGGCATGGTGTCGTACGCGGACTGGGAGGACCCGATCCCCGAGGGCTTCAACTGGAAGAAGTGGATCGGCCCCGCCAAATACGTGCCCTTCGCCTCCAAGTGGGGCAAGCACGCCCCGTACGAGAAGATGTCGAAGGAGGCCTGGTGCGGCGACGCGGTATACCATCCGTTCAACTTCCGCGGCTGGTTCGAGTACGGCGCCGGCGCGCTCGGCGACATGGGCTGCCACCGCGCGAACACGCTCTACAAGGCGCTCGACCTCAAGTGGCCGACGCACGTGGAGGCGAGCTGCTCGCGCGTGAGCGAGGTGGCGTTCCCGCTCGCGAGCATGGTCACGTTCGACTACCCCGCGCGCGGGACGAAGCCCGAATGCCGCGTAATCTGGTACGACGGCGGGCTTCTCCCGCCGAAGCCGAAGGCGATGGGCGCCACGCCGTTGCCGCAGGAGGGCGTCCTCTACGTCGGCACGAAGGGAACGATCCTCTTCAATTCGCAGAAGCCGGCCGAGGCGAAGGTGACGATCCTCGAGCCCGCGCGCGCCGCGCGGTTCGCGAACCTGCCGCGCACGCTCCCGCGCCGCAACCCAGACATGTTCCGCGAGATCTTCGTGGAGTGGCTGGAGGCCTGCAAGGGCGGCGCGCCCGCGAGCTGCAACTTCGACTTCTCGCAGTACATCACCGAGTTCACGCACCTCGGCAACCTGGCGATCCGCACCGCGAAGCCGATCGACTTCGACCCCGTCGCGATGAAGGTCACAAACGACAACGCGGCGGCGGACGCGCTCCTGCACGCGTCCTACGAAAACGGCTACGCGCTCGGCTGAGGGGAAAAGCCATGAAAAGACTGATCGCCCTTTCGCTCATCCTTTCCGCTGTTTCCGCATTCGGCGACTGCTGCTCCGAGTCCGGATTCACGCACCTCTTCAACGGAACGAACCTCGACGGCTGGATCGGCGCGAAGCACCTCTACTCTGTCGAGAACGGCGAGCTTGTGTTCAAGGAGGGCCCGAAGAACTTCGGCAACCTCTTCTATCACCGCCCCTTCACGAACTTCGTCGCGCGCTTCTCGTTCAAGCTCGTGCCAAACGGCAACAACGGATTCGCCGTGCGCGCCGGAAAGGAATGCGTGGACGGCGGCGCGCTCGTGGGCGGCAACAAGGTGATGTCCGATGCCGCGTATAACGGCATGGAGATCCAAGTGCTCGACGACACCGGCGACAAGAAGCAGCACCTGAAGGCATGGCAGTACCACGGCTCGATCTACGGCGTCGTAACGGCCCAAAAAGGCGCGCTCCGCCCCATGGGCGAGTGGAACGACGAGGAGGTGACGGTGGACGGCGAGAACGTCACTGTCGTTCTCAACGGCAAGACCATCCTCGCCACTTCGGTGAAGGACCTGCCGGTCGATGGCACGACGCCCGACGGCAAGCCGCATCCCGGCCTCCACAATCCCTCCGGCTATATCGGCTTCCTCGGCCACGCCATGCCCGTGCGCTTCCGCAACATCCGCGTGAAGGACCTGCCGTAAAGGCCGAGCAACAGGAGTATCATGGACTACAGCAAGCAGATGGCGCGGCTCACCGCGCGAAAGAACATGCAGACGCGCGAAAAGCTCGCCAAGCTCGGCTTTCGCGACGAGGACGACTACGGACTAGTCCTGCCGCCCGAATCCTTCAAGGCCGACCTCCCCGTGCGCGACGCCACGGGGCAGTTCTCCGGCCCGCGTGCCTGGGCCGCCAACTTCCGTTGGCTGATGGAACACCACCCCCTCTACATCGACCCCGATGACGCCCTCGCCGGACGCTGGATGTTCATGCTCTCGCGCATGCGCCTCGGCTATCAGCTCTCGCGCTCCAACTTCGCGTTCGACTACTCACATCTGGAACCTCTCCAGCAGAAGTACGACATCACCACCGGCATCGGCAAAGACGCCCATTTCGCGCCCGATTACCAGATCGGCCTCGACCTCGGCTGGGGCGGCCTTCTGGAGAAGGTCAGAACTGCTAAGTTAAGATTCACCGCAAAATCAAACAACGGAAACGAAACACTCTGTGCCTCTGTGTCTCCGTGTGAGAATGACGCCGCCTACGCCATCGAACTCATGGACGCCGAGGAGCAGGCGATCCTCGGCGTACAGGCCTGGATCCGGCGCCTCAGCGAGGCGGCCGCCGACCGCACGATGAGCGAGGACGATCCCGTCCGCCGCGCCAACCTCGCCGAGACGGCCCGCATCTGCCTGAAGCTCGTCGACCGGCCGCCCGAGACGCTCCGCGAGGCCGTGCAATGGATCGCCATCTTCAACATGGTCAGCCGCACCTACAACCGCGACGGCGCGGGCGGGCAGCTCGACGAGTTGCTGCGCCCCTACTACGAGCGCGACCTCGCCGCCGGACGCATCACGGACGCCGACGCCGAGTTCTACTGCTTCTGCCTTCTTCTCAACGACCCCCACTACTACCAGCTCGGCGGCCCCGACGGCGACGGCAAGGACCAGACCTCCCGCCTGAGCTTCATCATCCTGGAAGCCGCCGCAAAGCTAAAGGCCAGCTGCAACCTCACCATCCGCGTGTGGGACGGCATGGACCGCGCGCTCTTCCGGCGCGGCGTCGAGATCCTGCTTGAGAACAAGCTCGGTTATCCGCGCTTCTCCGGCGACAAGGCGCTCGTCGAAGGCTTCATGCGCAACAGCTACGACGCCTCCCTCGCCCGCCGCCGCATCGCGGTGGGCTGCAACTGGATGAGCCTGCCCGGCCTCGAATATACGCTCAACGACGTCGTCAAGATCAACGTCGCCAAGGTGTTCGAGGTGGCCTTCAAGGAATCGCGTTCCCTCGCCGAGCTGAAGGCAAACTACGTGAAGCACTTCCACATCGCCTTCAAGACGGTGATGGACGGCATCGACTTTCACCTCGACCACCAGTACCTCAACGAGCCGGAGCTGATGCTGAACCTCCTCTCGCACGGACCGATCGAAAAAGGCAAGGACGTTTCCCACGGCGGCGCAACCTACTACAACATGGCCTGCGACGGCGCGGGTCTCGGCACGGTGGCGGATTCCTTCGCCGCCGTCGAGCAGCGCGTTGAAGACGAGAAGGCCCTCTCGTGGGACGCTCTCGCCGACGCGCTCGCGAACGACTTCGCCGGCGACGAGGGCGCGCGCATCCAGAAGCTACTCCTCGCCTCCGACCGATTCGGCCACGGCGGCACGCGCGCCGACCGCTGGGCGAAATGGCTCACAGACGTGCTCGTGGACGAGGTGGCGAACCACACGACGCCCAAGGGCTTCAAGATGATTCCCGGCTGGTTCTCCTGGGCCGACACGCTCCGCTTCGGGCGCACCGTGGGCGCCACGCCCAACGGACGCAAGGCCGGCGAGGCCATCTCGCACGGCGCGAACCCCAACCCCGGCTTCCGCAAGGACGGCGCGCTCACCGCGATGGCGCGCGCCATCGCCGAAGTCCAGCCCGGCTACGGCAACACCGCCCCGTGGCAGCTGGAACTCGATCTCGGGTTCGTCCATTCCGACCATGCCGTGGAGAAGCTCATGGCGCTCATGGAGGCGCACTTCAACCTGGGCGGCACGTTGATCAACATCAACATCGTCGATGCGGACGAGATCCTCGACGCGCACGCGCACCCCGAGCGACACCCCGACCTCATCGTGCGCGTGACGGGTTTCAGCGCGTACTTCACCTCGCTCTCGCCCGCCTTCCGCCAGCTCGTCGTCAAGCGCCTCATCCGCGAAGCCGTCTAGGCCGCCCTTGCCTCCCAGCCGCCTTCTCCCCCAGCCTGGACTACGGACTACGGCTCCATTGCGGATTTGGTATAATACGCCCATGAAAGTTCTCTTCATTAGCGACATCCACGGCGTACCGTCCGCGCTGGAACAAGCGCTGGCCGCCGCCGAACCGTTGGGCTACGACCGTATCGTCCTCCTCGGCGACCTGCTCTACCACGGCCCGCGCAACGGCGTACCGAACTTCTACGATCCGGAGAAGGTTGCGCAGATGCTGAACGGACTGAAAGACAAAATCCTCGCAGTGCGCGGCAATTGCGACGCCGAGGTCGACCAGCTGATGTTCGAATTCCCCATGATGGGCGACTATGCCCTTCTGGAAGCGGGCAAGGAGACGTTCTTCCTCACGCACGGGCACCTCTGGAACGAATGGAAGTTGCCGCCCGTCGGCATCGGCACGGTGCTGGCCCACGGCCACACCCATGTCCCCGAACTGAAAAAGCTCGATTGCGGCCTCACCATCTTCAACCCAGGTTCCGTGGCGCTCCCGAAAGGTGGCAGCGCGCGTTCTTTTGGCCATTTCGACGGCGCGCAGCTGAAAATCTATACCATCTGACCCATACACAAGAACAAGACAATGAACGACTGGATGACGCTTACGGCCGCGTTGGCGGCCAGCACTCTTCTCGCGTCGGAATCGCCCAAGCGGGCGCCGGCCGACAAGCCCGATATCGCCTGCGTCTGCGTGTTCTACCCGCACTGGCACGTCTACCCGAAGGGCGACGAATGGTTTCATCCGGGCTGGACGGAATGGGAGTTCGTGAAGAGCGCCCGCCCGCGCTATCCCAACCACAAGCAGCCGATGACGCCGTACGCCGGCTACCTCGACGAGTCCGACCCGCAGGACATGGCCAAGGAAATCGCGCTCGCCGCGAACGCCGGCATCGACGTGTTCCTCTACGACTACTACTGGTACGACGGGCAGGTCACGCAAGAGGAGGCGTTGGAGAAAGGCTTCCTCCAGGCGCCGAACCGCGACCGCATGAAATTTGCGATCATGTGGTGCTATCACGAGCGGAACGACCAGTTCCGTCCGAAGCTCGGCGCAGAACGCCGCCGCCTCATGTCGCTCGCCCACACGAAAGAGGAATTCCTTGGACTGATCGACCTCTGCGTCGCGCGTTACTTCCCGCGCCCGGAGTACTGGCGCAAGGACGGCAAGCTCTTCTTCTCGATCTACAATTTCCACACGTTCTACCAGCGCCATGGCGCAAACCCTGCAGCCGTCAAGGCCGAGCTGGACGAGGCGCGCGCCCGTGTCCGCGCCGCCGGCCTGGGAGAACTCCACTTCAACGCGCAGAACGTGCGGGCGCAGCAGGCCGAGACATGCAGGGATTGCGGCTTCGACTCGACGACAGACTACAACTTGGGCCCCGGCGCCGTACCAAGCGCGGCCACGCACCGAGCCGCCGGCGACTGGCAGTACGACTACGCCGAAATGCCCGCCGCCCTCGCAGCCCGCCTCGACGAGATGACAGCCACGCCCCTTCCCTACATCCCCAACGTGACGACCGGCTGGGACTCCACACCGCGCTGCCGTCCCGACGAACCCTATCCCTGGCGAAAGTCGGAGTACCCCTACTCGGTTTCCTTCACGAACAACACGCCCGACATCTTCCGCGCTTGCCTCGCCGCCGCCAAGAAGTGGGCCGAGGAAGACCCGCGCCGGCCCGGCGCCGTCTACATCAACGGCTGGAATGAATACACGGAGGGCACCTACCTCGTTCCGAACAACTTCGACTCGGACGGCTTCCTGCGCGCGATCGCGTCCGTCTTCGGCCGCGCCCCCGCAAACGAATACACCTACGTGAACCCTTCCACGAAACAGCTCTTCACCATTCCCGCCGCGTCGTACGAGAACATGCCCTACGGCCCGCACCCGAAGCAGAAGATCGACGTCTTCCTGCCTGTGGAGAAGAAAGGTCCGTTCCCCGTAGCGATGTACATCCACGGCGGCGGCTGGTCGGGCGGGGCGATGGAAGACCATATCCTCGGCTCCGCCATCCGCATGCTGCTTGACCGCGGCCTCGCCGTCGTCGGGACGGGCTACCGTTACATACGCGACACGCGCGCCGACGGCGTCACGCCGCCCGTCATGGGGTGCCTCGATGACTGCGAGAACGCGCTCAAGTTCGTCAAGGCGCACGCCGCCGAATGGAATCTCGACCTCTCGCGCATCGGCCTCGCGGGCGGCAGCGCCGGCGCTTGCACGGCGCTCTACCTCGCGCTCAAGGACGACAACGCGCTCGGCATCCGCGCCGTCGCGCCCATTATCGCCCAAACCTCGATGGACCCTCTGGAGATGAAGGAATGGATTCCCAACTCTCGCTACGGCGCGCACGCGTTCGGCTACAGGTCGTTCGGCGACTGGCTCGCGCATCGCGCGGACTGCGCGGCTGACATCGAACGCATCTCGCCGGCGGCGCTCCTGCGGAAGATCGCGCCTGCGCGCGCTCCGCGCCTCTATCTCCAATACGGCGCGCCGGCCAAGCCGGGCGAACTTGCAAAAGACCCCACACACTCGCCCGTGTTTGGTGAGCGCTTCGCGGAAATCGCGCGCGAGAGAGGCATTCCCTGCGAGGTGGGGTACCGCGGCCGCGCCTGCTTCGGCGACGCCTTCGTCTGGCTCGCCGATGCCCTCGCGGACTGATCCGAGCCGTCAGTCTTCCACGACGACGTCGCCGACGCGCGGCGGAGAAACGTAGAGCTTTCGGCGCGGCTTGGATGGATCCAGAACATAGCGATTTCCGGAAATCCGCACGGTCGGCGAGCCGGGTGCCTTCGGCCGGGTACCGTAGAGGCTGATGATCGCCTGGTCTTTCGCGAGACGCTCGACATGGTTCGTGGCGACAAACGTGTTGCCGCAGATCAGCACATCCGAAAAGTCCGGCAGATGCAGCGCCGCGTAGAGGGGATCGATCACCACGTTGCCCGCGAACGTGAACCCGGCGCAGGCCGGCACGCGGCCGTGATGTCCCACGGGTATCAGGTGGGGCCCCAGATTCTCGCTCGGCCCGAACCAGCAGCCTACCACCGTCACGTTCCGGTTGAAGAATGCGTCCTCCGGGTTGCAGATGATCGGCGACGCCCATTTCTTCGGGTCGCCCACGATCGCGCCCGGCGAGGTCTGCTCCAGCTGAATCGTCTCGCGCGTAAGAACCTTGCCCATCTTGTAGCCGGCAAAGAGACAGTTGGTGACGGTCACGTTTTCGCAGCCGTCGATCTGGAAGGCGTGGTTGTTGGGAATGTCTTTCACGACCATGTTCTCGAGGCGGACGTTCCGCCCGCACGCGAACGCCAGGACAAGCATGCGTCCCTCGCAGTCGAACACGCCGCCCGAGACGACGACATCGTCCACGCCGTTGGTACAGTAGGCGGGCGGCACGAGATTGTACATGAAGATATGCCGCGCCGTGCGGCCGGGCATCATGCGGACGATCGCCGAG
>CAMNLN010000152.1 GCA_946543025.1 uncultured Verrucomicrobiota bacterium | reverse complement strand
CAGGACGGCCTCGCCGGACTGAAGGACCTCGTGGACGGCGTGTTCCTGCCCGCCGGCAAGCTTGCTGCCGCATCGGTGGCGAACGCGGTTCCCGGCGGCAACATTGCGCAGACCTCGGGCGACGCCTACCTGCAGACCGACGGACATCAGGGCATCGTCACCGACTACAAGCCGACGCCACAGAGCCGGATCGTCCTCGACTACGCCTACGTCGACGGCGCGGCGAACCAGCGCATGGTCAGCATCAACGACTACGGCGGTGGCGGCCTGTGCCTCGACTGGTACAACAACCCCGGAGCGCATGTCGCGTTCGTGCATGACGGCAAGACGGACTGGAACACGACACGGACGCTTGGCTACAATACGCTCTCCGCCACCCCTGCGACGAACCTGTTCGTCCGCCGCACCTATTCGCTCGATGTCGCGGCCGGCAAGTATTTCGTGGCGACGGCAGGCTATACGAACGAGACGCAGGACATGAAGACGCCGTTGCCGACAAAGAACGCGACCATGGCGCTGAAGTTGTTTCACGGCAACGCGTCCCAAAGGGCGAAGGTGCGGTTCTACGGCGCGAAGATCTTCGAAGCCGGCACGCTCGTCCACGAGCTCCTGCCGTACAAGAACGGCGAGACGATCGGGCTCTACGACACGCAGACGGGCGAGGTCAAGCTGAATGCGATCGCCGACGGAACGCCGTTCGCGATCGGCGGACGCGGCGCGAATGGCAACGCCGACCTCGTCGTCGTGCGCCCGGCCGACGTGACGATCAGCAAGGGGCATGCGGCCCCGCTCAAGATCTACGCGCCGGGCGCGGTTCGCTACGTCTGGACGGTCAACGGGCAGGAACTTGACGAGTCTTCTGGAGAGATTTCGGTTCCATGGATGCCCGACAGGCCGTCAAGCGCGGTTGTCGTGACTCCGATCTACATGACGGGCGGTGCGGAAACGCTTGGGACGCCGATTTCGGTCACGATTGCCAACCGGCCTCTTGAGATGACCTTCTTCATCCGATAAAAAAACGCTGGCAGAATTGTGTGCGCATGTTTTTGCCATGATACGACATGGGTTGCCGCACATTTTTGACGAGCAGGCGAATGACTCAGTTATTGCCGACAATCACGACGAGGATGGAATGGGGCGTGAGCGCGGAAGGAAGGGAGACGATTTCGTTCGTGCGCGTCTCGTCCGTCATGCGGCACTCGCGTATCGCGCGTCCGCCCAAATCGAGCGCAAGAGGCACCTCCTTCTCCCCCGTGTGGGCGATTGCCACGGCACCGTCCTTCTCCCCGCGCGCGGCACAGACCCACGTGCCCCACCTGTCGCCGGAGGAAGATTCGACCTCGGTGCCGCGCCTGTACAGCTCGTTGAACGCCTTGAACGCGTAGTACGCCTTGTGCGGACTGTAGTCGTAAGGATTGAAGAGCGGCGAGAAGATGCCGAGGCCGCACCGCGCATCGTAGATCATCGCCGAATCGAGCGCCGTGCCTTGGAGGCCGAGCATCTCGGCGCAGATGTCCGCCGCCTGGGTGGCCGTTCCGAGGACTTTGCGCGACGGGACGGGCAGCCATTCGTTGAGCGAGAGTTCCGTGCGCGTGTAGCCGGCGTCGTCCAGCGCCTTGCGGGCGATCGCCACGTGCGAGACGGTGTCGCTTGGCGCGAGGTAGCTGTGGTATGAAAAGAAGTCGAGCGGCAGTTTCTCCTTCCGCGCGAAGGCGAGAAAGTCGTAAAGGCACTGCACGCGGTGGTACATGTCCGTGTCGCGCTTCTCGTCCGGCGTGGAGAGCAGGCGGTAGCCGCAGCTGCCGTAGCCACCGATCTTCAGGTGCGGAAACTTCGCCTTCAGATGACGCGACGCTACGGCGTACAGCTCGCAGAACTGCGGGAACGTGCCGCGCCACTGCTGGTTCTCGATCGGATCCTTCCGGTTGTCCGGCTCGTTCCAGATTTCCCAGTAGGTGATCTTCCACCTGTAACCGTCCGACCATCCTTCCGTGTAGTGACGGATCACGTGTTCGCAGATGCGCGCCCACTTCGCGTAGTCCTTCGGCGGATAGATTCGGTACGCCTTCACCTTGCAGTCGTTCTCGATGGACACGCCCAGCCGAAACCACGGTTCCACGCCGTTTGCGATCAGGGCGGCCAGCATTTTGTCCGTGTACAGGAAGTCGTAGTTCGCCGGGTCGTTCTCGTCCGCGTCGAAATCGGGGAAGACGTTCGGGATGTCTACCATGTGGTAGCGGCATTGCGGGACGCTGCTCCCGACGTCGTGCAGGCGCGCATACGGAACGCCCGCCTCCTTCAGATAGCGGAAAAGCTGGTAGTCGCGCAGGCCCAGAAGCGGCGGCTGTCCCACGGCGTGCATCGGTTTCATCGGCCGCACGTCCTTCGCGAAATCGACCTTCACTTCGACGGCGGAGGCGGTGAGCGCGCAGAATATCGCTGCCAGTAGTTTCATGCCGCGTATTCTATCATAGCCCGTTCAATCGGGCAAACAACGAGTTTGCCTTAAATTCTCATTTCGATTTCTCGCACCATGTTATATTTCATGCAGAGGCGCAAAGAGGCAGAGAGCGCAGAGGTTAAGCCTAATCGTTGGAGTTGGTTTTAGCCGCAAAGAACGCAAAGTGCATTGCAATAGGGGTATTGGGCGACTGCAAACGTCGCCCGCCGCCAGGAAAGCGGCACGGCAGAAACGTTCAGCGGATGATGAGCATCGTGCCGTTCTTGCGGTCGCCCGTGAGCTGGAAGCGGTAGTAGTCGAACATGAAGTAGCCGCCGCCCGGACGCGCATGGCCATGTAGCAGGATTTCGTTCCAGCCTGCCTGCAATTCGCCTGGCTCGAAAGGAACGCGATAGAGCTTGTGGGAGCTTGTCGTGGAGATGCGGTTCGTGACGGCACCATCCTCGCGGATGGCGTTGCGCAGCTGCCTGTTGACGAACACCTCCATGTAGTAGTTGGTCGCCGCCGATCCGTTGTAATAGGCCGAACGGAGGTCAAATTCCATCGGATAGTTCGCCGCCACGTTTTCTGGAAGCCAGACGCGGAACGTCCGGTTTGATGTCCAATTGTTCGAGTGTCCCGCCTGCGGCCAGTGCTTACGCGAAATATCATGGGTCGAAAGTACCGTAGGCGCCCAGCTCTCGCTCGTCAAGTCGCTCCAGTCCGTGCCGTGGATGCCGATCTGCCACGAGCCGCCGATGGACAATGAATCCACGACGACGTTCCCGCTGCCGCCATCCGTACGCGTGAGCGTGAGCGTATTGTTCGGTCCCTTCTTGAACGCCGTTCCCGGCACATACCAGGTGGCTGTCCGTCCTGGTTGAACGGTCTGCGAACCCACGTTCGTCCCGTTCACCGAGGCGGAGATCGTGCCGACGGCGGAACCGGCCGTGGCCGTGAGCGTCAGGAGCTGCGCGAGGCCCACCTCGTTCGTCGCGCCGAAGAACGTCACGGTCCATGTGCCGCCCGGCGGAATGTTGGGCGACTTCTCGCCCAGCGGACCGTAGGCGTCGATCGTCTGCGCGGCGGGCGCGGCATTGGAACCGAACTCGTTCGAGGCGCCGTTCTCAAGCCCCACCTTGAATACCTTCTCGTGGGGCCAGCCCCACGCCTCGTGTACCTCGTCATCGGTAAGCGCGCGGTTCCACACGGCGACCTGCTGGACGCTTCCAACAAAGGAGTCCTTTCTGGAGGTGTTCGCAGGCGTGCTTGCACTGTTTGCGCTCGCCTGCATGAAAAAGCGCCAATTGCCTTCTGTGGATACGGGACGGGCCAGCTGATACGAATTGGGAATCGTCGTTCCGGTTGCAGTCTGGAAGTTGACGACTTTCTGCCCGGCTCCGTTTATCGTCTCGTATGCCGGCCGCGCCAACCCTACGCGAACAACGCTGCCTGAGACTGCCAGGCTAATGTCGAACCACTTGTTGGTAGGCGGCATTGGCAGGGATCTGAACCAGAATTCTTGAAGCCCCGTTACGCCAGTCGAGGTATTTGTGCCCGAGCAGTACATGGAGGGATAGACAAGCTCGTTGTTGTTGCGGTCATGCATGAACCCGAAGAGTATTCCGCCCGTGGCTCCACTATAGCCGAAGCGCGTGACCCAAGCCGAACTGTTCGTGGCATAGCCCGCATCGCGCCTCAGGCGCATCACCACCGTATATTCATTTGAAATCTGCCCGTAAAGGAAATGCGCAGAAGCCCCGACCATGAACAGGTTTGTGGTCGCGCCCCCGTTTGAGACCTTCATGCCGAGCGGCAGGTGCAACACCGGCACGGACTTGCGGTCGTCGCGGTTGCAGGGGAACTGCACGTCCTCGTAGCGCAGCACCCGGCAATCCTCGTACCCGAAGAATGCCGCCGTGTGATTTTTGTGTGAGGGATCGTTGGCGTGGATCGAGTCAAAGAGGTCGCCCTTCACGGCGGTGCGTCCGTTTGCCGTCACGTTCGTGCCGCCCCGGAACCAGAAAATCGCGTCGTCGTAGATGTCGCCGTATGCGGCAGCCGCACACGCAAACAGACATGCGGCAAGGGCAAGATTGCTTAAGTGGTGTTTCAGTTTCATTTCAAGGGGTTCCTCTGTTCTCTACCTTAATTGAATTGCAAAAAGTATATCACAGAAGTTTCGTATCGGATCTAACGCGCCTTCAGGACCTTGACCGCCTGGGCGAACGCCCTCACGCGCGACGCGTCGACACGACCGTCCGGCAGCCACGTGGGACAGATCCAGCCGCCTTCCTCGAACTCGTTCCAGGCAAACGCCAGCACATGGCCCGTCGGACACGAATCCGCATGGTCCGTGATCCATTGCCGGAGCCGGCGTGCGGAGGCCAGCCAGTCGTCCGCCGTGGCCGTCGGCGCCCACGGGCCCTTCTTGTAGGTCGTCCACGGCACCGGGTTCTCCTCGCGCGGCGAAGGATCCCAGCCGAGGGGGAAATGCGGGATGACGGACTTTCCGATGCGCGCGCGCGCCTCGTTGGCGGCGAGCGAACGGTCCGTGAACTCCGCAGGACTGGTTGCGGATGCGGTGCAGGCGTAGCAGCTGAGCGCGTCGAAGCAGGCATAGCGCTTCGCGTCCGTTCCCGGGTTGCCCGTCATGCCGACCGCATAGGGATCGCCGACGCCCAACTTGCGACAGATTTCGCGCAGGCGCGCCACCGGCTCGGGCCGAATGGAAAAGAAATAGACGAGCGGCCGGTCCCCGACCTTTTCGTACCACGGCTCGCGCATCTCGAGCGCCAGCCGTGTCAGCTCGTCATCCGAGTACGGGTGGACGGTGACGAGGATCGCGCACAGGTGGAGCTTCTCGCGCAAGGCGCTCTTGGCATGGTTGAGGCGGGCAAAGGTGATCTCCTGGAGATGCCCGTCCGCGTCTGAAGGCTTCACCGCGTCCGTGTACGTGGCCTGCGGGTGGAGGTCGTACCAGCAGTAGGCGAAATAGTCGATGCCCGCGTCGATCGCATACTGCATCTCCCGCTCGTACTCGGCGAGCGTACGGTGGCGGTATTCGATCTTGCCGGGCGCAACCACCTCCGCGTAGTACGGCGTGCGGTCACGGTACTTCTCCGGTCCGAGCGAGCGGGTGGCCGCTGTCCCGAAATAGGTCCAGCTTGGAACCGAGCAGTCCCAGTTGATCACCCCTACGCGCATGACGGGCGTGGCCGCAGACATGTCGGCGGCAGCCAATGCGGCGACAAGCAAAAGAGCGCTAACTTTATTGTTCATGCAGTCAGTCTTTCCGAGGGGGTCAGCGGTTGCGCGCCAGCCGGTCGAGGATGTCGGCGGCGACTGTTTCGGGAGGGACGGCAACGGATTCGGGCACGCCCATGCGCGCGGCGCCGTTGCGGAACATGTCCGTCAGCACGTAGCTTGGTTCGATCGCCTCCACGCGGATGCGCTTGGGGGCGAGTTCGGCGGCAAGCGCGCGCGCGACGGCCGAGAGCGCGCCCTTCGAAGCGCAATACGCCGCTCCGCCGGCCCATCCCTCGCGCGCGGAGACGGACGAGACGGCAACTGCCGCCGCGCCCTCCTCGGCGTGCGCGCCGCGCGCGGCGAACGCCCGCATAAGCGCGACGAAGCCGCCGCAGTTCACGCGCATCGTCTCGTCGAACGTCGCCGCGTCCAGCCGCGCGAGCGGCATGACGGGGCAGACGCCCACCGTGTACGTCACGCCGTCGAACGGGCCTTCCGCCGTGAAAAGGCGCATGAGCGCGAGGTCGCGCCCGTCGGCGTCCGCAAAGTCGATCGACGCGACGACATGCCGCTCCGGGTTCGCCATCAGCGCGCGCGTCCGCTCCAGCTCGTCTGCGCGCCGCGCCGCCAGCACGCACCGCGCGCCGCGCGCCGCCGCCGCGACGGCGACGGCCCGTCCGATGCCGGACGACGCCCCGGCGACGAGAAGGTTCATGTTTCGCATGTCCGCAATTATACCAAAGAACGCGGCTCGCGCCGAGGGATTGACGCCTGACGGCGAAAACAGTAGAATCATCGCCGGTGCGCGGCCGTCGCGGACGATTGTCGCGCCACGGAATGTCCACAAGCAAGAAACGAGGCAAAGAAATGCACACGAAGAAGTTGACGACGATGACAGCCTTTCTCCTGGCAGGAGGTTTCATGGCGCTGGCGCTCCCCGCACGGGCGGTGGACACGTTCGGCTCAAACGAGAAGTATCGTCCGCGCCTCTTCGCGCGCTTCGCCGGCGACTTCGTGAACGTGCCCGACGGCATGACGCAGGACGCCGACGGCAACCTCTATCTGAGCGTCCCCAACTTCATCAACAACCTCTATCCCGGTTGCATCATGAAGCGCGCCGCCGGCACGGGCGAGTGGTCGGTCTTCGTCACCGGCCTCATCAACCCCGATACGAACCGCGGCTGTCCGATGGGCATGGAGATGGGGCCCGACGGCAACCTCTACTACTGCGACAACCAGTACTTCAACTCGAAGGACTACAAGAGCCGTATCCTTAAGGTCGTGATCTGCCCCTGCACCGGCAAGCCCGTGAAGATCGTTCCCGTCGTCGAGAACATCAAGCTCGCCAACGCCATCCGCTTCTACGGCGGCGACCTGTTCTTCACCGACACGTACTTCGACCTCGACCGCAAGGACGGCATCGGCATCGGCGGCGTCTACCGCGTACCGATGAAGGATTTCGCGAATGGCCCCGTGAAGCTCCTTCCCAAGCCCGAATTCAAGAAGGACAAGTATTTCGTCGGAAACTCCGAGACGAAGCCCCTGCCCGGACGCGGCGGCGACAACTCGGGCTGCGACGGCCTCTGCATCGACCGCGACGGCAATCTTTTCTTCGGCACGTTCGGCTCCGGCCGCTTCTACACGATGGCCCGCAAGGCTGACGGCTCCTACGGCAAGCCCGAACTGCTCATGGAGGATCCCGCCCGCTTCGCCTGCTGCGACGGCATCACCTACGACCCCTGCCGCCACTGCGTGTACATGACCGACTCCGCGCTCAACGCCGTCCACAAGTGGGACGTCGCCACGAAGACATTCTCAACCCTGTGGCGCAACGGCGACACGGACGGCGCGGATGGCCTCCTCGACCAGCCCTGCGAGCCGATCGTCTGGCGCGGCAAGCTCGTGGTGGTGAACTTCGACATGGCCTTCCCCGGCCTCACCAACACCGAGAACGACAAGGTCCACACGCTCAGCGTGATTGATCTGTAGCTGCTTCCGACATCCAAAGGTTCAGCAATCTTCCGCTATCAGGAAGAAGCATAATGGGAAAATCAGTGCGCCAGAAAGTTTATGGGGGCGACAGGCCAAAGCTGAGTGACAAGATGACTTGGCAATAAGGAGAAAACATCATGACAATGAAAAAGAGGATTAAGGTTTGCGGTTTATTGGCCGTATTAACATGCTGTATTATGGAAGTACGGGCTGGAGTCGCGCTGTCGAATGTCAAGGTTCAACAACGCTATCCGTGGAACGGCAAGGTTGATATCTCGTTCAATATTGCAGGCACACGACTAAACAATTCGGTTGTAATCAAGGCACTCGACACGGAAACGGGGAGGACGCTTGACATGAGGAGTCTCTACGACGACAACGGGCAACTTATCCTCCCGCCAATCAAGATGGGAACCGGCAAACACCACATTGTCTGGAATGC
>CAMNLN010000151.1 GCA_946543025.1 uncultured Verrucomicrobiota bacterium | reverse complement strand
ACCACGCCCTTCACCACGGCGTAGATGCGCATGTTCGCGAGCGTGTTGTCGTAGCCGTCTATCAGGACGCCGATCGAGTTCGTCGCGTTGTTGCCCACGATGTTCACGTTGCGGATGTCGGCGTCCGACGAGCCGCTGTTCGCCCCGCGCTTGATGTGGAGGCCCACGAGGACGCCTTTCATCGAGACGTCCGCGACGAGCGTCTCGCGCCCGCCGTCGATCGAGACGCCCTTCGCGACGCCGCTGCCGTCGATGATGCCTCCCTTGAGCCAGTACCAGCTGCCGGGCAGCATGATGTTGTTCGCCGGGTGGATGCCGCCGAGCCGCACCATCGCCTCGGTGTTCGTCCAGCCGGGCGCGGCCTTGAACTTCGCGTACGTCGAAAGGCGCAGCGCCACGCTCTTCTCTGGATGCGCGGGTGTGCAGATCGGCTTGTCGAGGAGGTAGGTGCCGTCGGGGAAGAAAATCTCCCGATTGGGGTTCGCGTCGATCAGGCGCTGGATGGCGTCAGAGCAGGGCATCGTGCCGTCGCCCGCGAGGCCGGCGGCGGTGACGACAGCACCCTTCTCCTTTTCTCTTGCCACGCACCCCTGCACGTACTTGAGATACGCCTTGCGCGGTTCGTTCACGAGCCGCTCGTCGAGCATCGGATTGAGCAAGAATCCCTTTCCGCCGTCCTTTGCCACCTCCAGCACCGTGTTGCGCGCGAGCGACCCCTTGAATCCGATGGTGAGGTCGGTGACGTGCGACGTGAAGGCGCGCGGACACACGATGGCCGTGCGACGCTGTCCCTTGCCGTGCTCGGGCTTGCCGTACCACCACACGATGCAGCTCTCCAGGACGCTGCGTCCGTTGAGGACGAACCCCGTGCTGAAGTGGTCGCTGTAGCAGCAGCGGTAGATGTTTCCGCTCATATCCTGAAAACCGATGGAATTGGAATAGTAAGGAGTTAGCGAAGGCCGGTAGGCGTAGAGCGGATGGAGGTTCTGCATCAGGTTGCCGCTGCCGGTGAGCTTCACGCCCACGAGCACGCCCGCGATACGCATGTTCGAGAGCGTGTTGTCGCACGACTCGACGAACACGCCCACCGAGTTGGTCGCGCCGTTGCCGACGATGTTGACGTCCGCGATGTCGGCGTCGGAGGAGTTGCCGTTCGCGCCGTGCTTGATGTGCAGGCCCACCAGCACGTTCTTGATCGAGACGCACCGCACCTTCGTCTCGCGGCCGGAGTCGATCGAGATGCCCTTCGCCACGTCGCTGCCGTCGATGATGCCGCCCGAGAACGAGTAGTTGCTGCCGAGCGTGCGGATGTTGTTCGCCGGGTGGATGCCGCCCAGGCGAACCATCGCCTCCGTGTTCGTCCAGCCGGGCGCCGCCTTGAGGATGGCGTAGTTGGAGAGCTGGAGGTCCACGCTCAGCGTCGGCTCGGCCGGCGTCGCGATCGGCTTGGAGAGCAGGTAGGTGCCGTCCGGGAAGTAAAGCGTACGGTTCGGGTTTTCGTCGATCACCTTCTGCAGGGCGTCGGCGACATCCGTCTTGCCGTCCGCCGCCACGAAGTCCGTCACCACCACCACCCCGCGCCGCACTGCGTCAGGCTCCGCCGCCGACACCATCAGCGAACTGAAAGCGATTGAACAAAGAATCCGAAAACTTGTCTTCATCTCATCTCCTGTGCTGTGAATTTGCAATAGCTGCCTCTAGTATAGCATAATTCCCGCTTGCCGCTGCCGCCAAGGCATGATAGACTATCGGCATCCGGCATATTGGCGAAAGGAACATGAGCATGAAGCGAATGATTGTGGCAACGGCGACCCTCTTGGGGACACTTGGCATAGCGGCGGCACCCGCCCCGACGGCGAACAAGGGTGCAACCTGCCCGTGTGATTCCGGGAAAAGCCTGTATCTCGTAATCGACCTCTCCGGCGGCACGAACGCCGTGTCCTATCCTGTTTCGCATCTCGACGCGATGCCCAAGGACGGCTGGACCGACGAGTACAAGACCAGCAAGCTCGTCCTCCGCCGCATCGATCCCGGCACGTTCACGATGGGTTGCACAATCGACGAAGCGGGCTATAACGGCGGCGAGGCCGTGCCGCACAAGGTGACCGTCACCAATCGGTTCTACATCGGCGTGTTCGAGGTGACGCAGAAGCAGTACGAGCTCGTGACGGGAACGACGCCATCTTCCTACAAGGGTGACATGCGCCCGGTAGAGGACATCTCATGGAACACCATTCGCGGCGACTCGCCCGAATTCAACTGGCCGGCGTCGAACAGGGTAGACGAAACGTCTTTCATCGGCGTGCTGCGCGCCAAGACCGGCATCAAGACTTTTGACCTTCCGACCGAAGCCAGATGGGAGTACGCCTGCCGCGCCGGCACGACGAATGCCCTGAACAACGGCAAGGAACTGACAAACTGCCGTTCGGGGACCGATCCGCAAGCCGACGAGGTAGGCCGCTACTACTTCAACAGGGGCGACGGCAAGAAAAAGAACAGCAAGACGAATGCCCACGAGAAGGTCGGATCCTACAAGCCGAACGCTTGGGGCCTGTACGACATGCACGGAAACGTCTGGGAATGGTGCCTGGACTGGTATCAAGGCCGCGGCTCGTTCGATTCGAAGCCGCGCACCGACCCTGTCGGACCCAGATGGGGTTCAGGCCGCGTGTTGCGCGGCGGCAGCTGGAGCGGCGGTGCCACGGACTGCCGCTCCGCGTCGCGCACCGGCATTTCCCCGACCGGCCGGCACAACAACTACGGTTTCCGCCTCTCCTGCTCGGCAGGAGAGTGAGCGTCACTGCGCCGTCAGTTCGAAGACGGCTGAATCGTAGTCGCCGCGCAGCCGCACGGGCAGGCCCATCGCCATGAGTGCCTTGCCGCCCAGCGACTTTCCGTCCACGCGGCAATGCTTGTCCTTGACGACGTTAATCTCCCTCACCTTGTATGTCTTGCCTTCGGCAAGGCCCTGCAGCGCGAGCGGCGGCACGAAGTCGCTCCAGTTGGCGCGCGCGAGTCCCCACAGGAACACCACCGCGTGCGAAGCGTCCCCGTTCACGTACATGAGCGCCGCATAGCTGCCGCCGTACGGCGAGACGAGGCGGTAGAGGTCGCCCTGCTGGACCGTCGGCCGAATGCGCTTGTAGCTGGCCACGCACTTCTTCGCGAAGGCCACGTCCTCGGCGGACATGTTCTTCGGGTGAAGCTCGAAGCCGAGGCGCGCGCTCATCGCCACGTCGAAGCGGAACTTGAGCGGCGTGACGCGCTTGGTCTGGTGGTTCGGCACGTCCGTCACGTGGGCGGCGATCGCGCAGGCCGGATAGAACTGGCTCTCGCCCCATTGGATAAACACGCGTTCGCGCGCGTCGGTGTCGTCCGAGCCCCAGAACTCGTCCGCATACCGCAGGAAGCCGTAGTCCACGTGCCCGCCGCCCGACGAGCAGGCCTGGATATCCACCTGCGGATACTTCGCGCGGATCTTCGCGAGCAGATCGTAGAGGCCCGTCGTATAGTCGAACGGCAGGTTCGCCTGGTGCGCCGCGTCGAGGTAGGTGGATCCCATGTTGAAGAAGTCGGCGTTCGCGTCCCACTTGATGTAGGCGAGGTCGGGAATCTTTGAATAGAGCGCGTCAAGCTGATTGTAGATGTTGTCGCGCACGGCCGGGTTCGAGTAGTCGAGAACCGTCTGCGAGCCGCCGCGCCCGACGTTCACCGGGCGGTTCTTCTCGCGAATCACCCAGTCGGGATGCGCCTCGTAGAGCCAGCTGTTCGTGTTCACCATCTCGGGTTCCACCCAGAAGCCGAACTTCAGTCCGCGTTTCTTCGCCTCGTCGCTGAGGCCCACGAGGCCGTGCGGCAGCTTCTCGGGGTTGATCACCCAGTCGCCGAGGCCCACCTTGTCGCGATGCACGTCGTCGCGCGCATACTTGCCCGTGCCGAACCAGCCGTCGTCGAGGACGAACAGCTCGCCGCCCATCTCCTTCACGCCGTCCATCATGTCGTGCAGGACCTGCTCGGTGAAGCTGAAGTAGCTGCCTTCCCAGCTGTTGAGCAGCACGGGGCGCGGCTTGTGCCCGGCAGGCAGCTGCCAATCGCGCGCCCACCGGTGGATATTGCGCGAAATCTGCCCCTTGCCCGAATCAGAGTACGTGAACGCGAACTTCGGCAGCGTGATCGACTTGCCCGCATCGAGCACGTACGCGCCGGCGGAGGTGTCCGCGCCCGCGCGCACCTCCACGTAGTCGCAATGGTCGCGCTGCACGCTGATGCCCCACATGCCCGTCCAGCACAGGACGCCGCCGATCACGCGTCCAGACGTCTCGGTGGACGATTCTCCCACGGTCAGCATGAAGCTCGCGTTGTTTCCAAAGGCGTCGCGCACGCCGCTGCGCGAACCGATCGAGACGGTCTGTCCATTCTCGACGAGCGTCTCGCGCAGCTGCGCCTCGGCCGCCCACTGGCCCGTCGTGTACTGAAACCGGAACGCGTTCGCGAGAAGCGGAAAGCCCATCGCGAACGAGTCCATGCGCCCGAGCCGCACCGCGCCCGTCTCGCCGTTCTTCAGCTCCACCCACGTCTCGATCACGTCGCTCGCCTCCAGCGCGCGGAAGTGCTGCGTGACGAAGAACGGATAGACCCGGTCCTTCTGCCGCAGCACCAGATGCGTCGCGCCCGGCGCGTCGGGGACCGTCTCCGCCTTTTCGCCCACGAGATGGAGCGTGAGGCAGCCGTCCGCGTGCGTCACTTGCAGGCCACCCCACTTGTTGAAGTGGTAGCCCCCCTCCCGGTCGCCGCCGTAGGCCGCGTAGGCCGCCGGCCGACGCTGTTCGTACTTGTTGCCGCCGACCCATCGGTCCCATGCGAGCGCGGCGGCGTCGGCCTCAGACTCGATTTTCGCGCCATAGTGCGCCACGTTCCACGCGCCGTTCTGCCGGCGCAGGGCCAGCGTCGTGTTCTTCGTCTGCAGCAGGAACGCGTCGCACGCGTCCGCAATCGTCCCCCCTGCCACGCACAGGCACAAGGCCGCCATCGTCACAATCTTCATCGTTTTCTCCTTGAGATATCGGTTCTTTCCTCTCGAGAGACCGCCGCCGTCACTTCGCCGACTTCTCCATCTCCGCGAGCAGTTTCTTGAGCGCGGCGGCCTTCTTCGCGCGGTTGGCGGCACGTTCCATCGGCGAGTTCTCTCCGCCGAACTTGGCGTAGGCGTCGATCACCTTCGGAAGCGGCTTCTCCAGGTCGGCGATCGCCTTCTTGATGGCAGGGACATGTTCGTTCGCTTCGCCGTCGCGCCCCAGTTCCTTACAGGCCTTGAAGCGCCAGTAGTCCATCTCGCCCGCGAAGATCCAGCCCTTCAGCGATTCCTCCAGCGCGGCTTTCGCTCCCGCCTCGTCGCCCATCGCCCTCTTGCACTGCGCGATCCAGTAGAACACCTTGGGTGCCGTTCCTGCGTCGCCCGGACGCCCCGCCTGCAGGTTCGAGGGATACGTGTTGGCGCGCTCGAAGTACGCGAGCGCCTCCTTGTTGCGCCCTTCCGCCATCAGCTCGCGGCCGCGCCCGAGGTTCGCCGCCACGAACGGCGCGAGCAACCCTTCGCCGCCCTCCCACACGTGGAAACGGCGTCCCTGCAGGATGGCGAGCGCGGCATCGTACTTTTTCACCTCGTTGTAGAGATAGGCCATGCGCAGCATGCAGGCGTCGTATTTCTCCGCCGTGGCGCGGTACTTCTCCATCGTCGCCAGGCGTTCCGCAGCCGGCACTTCCAGTTTCTCGGCGAGCTTGTCCATCTCCTCCAGCGCGCGGAAGTTCGAGGGATCGGCCTCCATGGCCCGCTTGTAGAAGCCGTACGCCTCCTTCGAGGCGATTCCGCCCGGCACGCCCGTGTTCGTGAAATAGGTGCCGGGATGCGCCGTGCCGAAGCCGAGGCACCGCAGCGCGAGCGCATGGTTCGGGTTCAGTTCCACGCACTTCCTCCAGCTGGCAAGCGCGCCGTTCTTCTGATCCATGTTCCAGAGTATCTCTCCCAGGTAGTAACGCGCGTTCGGGAGTTTCGGCGCGGCGGCAACGGCCATCCTCAAAACCTCAAGCTCCTCCAACCGGCTCGGGAAGCAATAGTCGACGGACATCTCGTCTGCTGCTTCGTACGCGCTTTTGGCGTCGCGTAAGGCAAGCTCCGACGCGGCTGCCGTCGCGCAGGAACACGCCCCTCCCTTCTGAAGCGCGGCGCCCTTGAAGTAGCCGAACATCGGATTCCTATAGCTGTCGCAGGCGGCGATTGTCTCCTTGAGCGGCAACGCGCCGTCGGTACGGTACGGCTTTTCGGCGGCGGCTTTCGCGAGCGCGGCGTCGCACAGCGCAACCACCTCGTCCCACGCGCCCACGCCCCAGCAGTCGCATACGGCCTCCAGCAGCTGCTGCGCCTTGAGGCCGCGGTTCTTTTCCGCCGCCTTCAGGCCGCCGCGCAGCGCCACCGCCCAGTATTCGAGCGGATCGCACGCGAGGGCCTTCTTGAAGCAGGCCCTCTCAGCTTTCGCCTGACCGAGCTTGCGGTGGAAAAGCCCCTTCATCGTCCAGAGCTTCGCCTCGTCCTGGCCGAGCGCGAGCGCGTCGTCGATGCGTGCGAGCGCCTCTGCCCAGTCGCCGCGCAACGCCGCGAGGCGCGCGATCTCCACGTACGATTCCTTCTTGCACGTGGCGCGCCACGTGCAACGCCAGAAGAGGTCCTCCGCGCGCTTCAGGTTGCCAAGCCCGCGCTCCACGATCGCGAGATAGTACTCGGGCGCGGCGTCAAGCGCGCGCGTGTAGTTCTGCGTCGCGCGCGCCACGGCCTTCTCCAGATACGGCTTCGCCTCGGCGTAGCAGCCGTTCTTCGCGAGGCGCACGCCCATCGCCACGTTCGCGCGCGAATAGTCGGGGTCGATCTCCAGCGCGCGCGCGTAGTACGGCACGGGATCGACGAGCCCGTTGTGGAACTGGTCCAGGCGCAAGCCCACGAGGTAGGCCAGCTCGGCGCTCGCGTACTCCTTCGGCGGCTTCGGGTTCGCCACTTTCGGCGGCAGCGGGTCGTGCGGATCCTCCGGCACAGGCGTGTAGGAGAGGAACACGTTGCCGTCCGCATCGGCGAGGGCGGCCGTAAACTGCTGGTCCTTCGCGTCCGCGTCAACCTTCACCGTCTTGCACCATGGCGTATTGGGGTCGATGGCGATCGTGTTCTCCGTGAACACGGCCTCCTTGCCCTTGTACACCGTCACCGTGCATCCCTTCAGCACGCGCGTGGAGTGGAAGCCCACGAGCAGCTCGTCCTTCTTTACGCGATCCACGTTCACCGCGCCGTCGATCGTCACGTTCTTCACGCCGCCGATCCCCTTCACCGGGAACCAGAACTGCTTCACCTTGCGCGTCTCGTACGGCGCGATCCACGAGTAGTCGGGCTGGTTGTCGCTCCAGCAGCCGACCATCAGCTCGAGATACGGGCCGTCCGTGTCCGTCAGCACCGTGTCCCACACGTGCGCCTCGGGGAAGTTGCCCCAGAGGAAGAACTTCTTCCCCACGGTGAGATGCCGGTTGGAGACGTGCGCCGTGCCCATGTTCTTCTTGTGATCGTAGCCCGCGATCCAGGCGTTGTCGGGATCCATCGCGAAGATGGACCGGCTCTCCACGGTGAAGTTCTTCCACCAGCTCAGGTCGATCATCCCCTCAACGTCATCTGCGTACTTCGAGCGCTGCGAGGGAATCCAGTTGTGGTCAACCTTCTTCGGACCGATGGGAAAGGACGTCCAGAAGTTCTTGTGGTGGTCGAAGCCGAGATGGCAGCTCGGCGGGAAGATCACCTGGTAGTCGTCGCCGCAGTGCACGGACACGTTCGCCCAGTAGATCATGGACTCGATGAACGGGTTGCGGTTCATGAAGACGTTCTGCGCCTGGAGAACGGCCCGGTCCGGCATCATCGAGAGTCCGATCGTCCACTTCAGGCGGCGGCGCAGCTCCGTCTCGCCGATCCACACGGTCTTCGAACCGTCCTTGTTCGAGGCGAGCTTCCAGTCGATCGGCATCGCCGTCGTGGCCCGGTGGTGGTGCGGGAAGTTCCACTCCACGCCGCCGGAGATCCACGCGCCGAGCATGCCGAT
>CAMNLN010000150.1 GCA_946543025.1 uncultured Verrucomicrobiota bacterium | reverse complement strand
AGCAGGAGGCCTCCATGCTCCGCCGCGAGCTGACGAAGCTCGAGAAGAACCTCACGGGCATCGCGGACATGGACGAGCGTCCCGGCGCCGTGTTCATCATTGACGTGTGCCGCGAGCTGAACGCGGTGCGCGAGGCTTCCCGCCTCCACATTCCGATCGTGGCGATCACGGACACGAACGCGAACCCCGACCCGATCGACTACGTGATCCCGGGCAACGACGACTCCGTGCGCGGCATCGAGCTGATCGTAAACGGCATCGTCAAGGTGGTGAAGGCCGCGAACGACGAGTATTCGCGCGTGGCCGCCGAGGCGAAGGCCAAGCGCGACGCCGAACGCGCCGCCCGCGAGGAGCAGGAGAAGGCCGAGCGCGCCGCCCGCAAGGAGAAGGCCGCAGCCGAGAAGAAAGCCGCCGCCGAGGCGAAGGGCGGCGAAGCCCTCAAGGCCGTCCGCGCGAAGGGATCCAAGTCTGGCGTGTCGAGCGACGTGAAGCAGATCGCCCGCAAGGCGAAGGAAGCCGCCGAGGCGAAGGCCAAGGCCGAGCTCGCCGCCGCCCGCAAGGAGAAGGTCGAGGCTGCGCAGGCCGCGGTGAACGCCGCCGAGGCCGTTGCTCCGGCGGAAGCTCCTGCCGCCGAGGCCCCGAAGGCCGAGTAACGCCGCCGAACACTACCGATTAGGGAACCGAATAGAGAAAGGTTAGATCATCATGGCAATCTCAATCCAACAGATCAAGGAACTCCGCGAGGCGACCGCCGCCGGCATGGGGGCATGCAAGGAAGCGCTCCTTGCGACGGACGGCAACATGGAGGAGGCTGTGAAGTACCTCCGCGAGAAGGGCCTCGCCGTGGCGGCGAAGCGCGTGGACAAGGAGTCGAAGGAGGGCATCATCGCCCTCGCGACGGCGGCCGACGGCAAGGCGCTCGCCCTCGCCGAAGTCAACTGCGAGACCGACTTCGTGGCGAAGACGGACGCGTTCAAGAAGTTCGTCGACGACGCGGCCAAGGTCGCGCTCGAGGGCAAGGACATCGAGCAGACGCTGAACGACGACTTCAAGATGCTTCTCACCAAGACGGGCGAGAACGTGAAGATCCGCCGCTCCGAGCGCTACGTGCTTGACGGTACGGGCGTTCTTTCCGGCTACATCCACATGGGCGGCAAGATCGGCGTCATGGTGGAGCTCGGCTGCACGAAGCCCGAGAGCGCCGCCTCCGCCGCGCTGGCCGACGCCGCGCACGCGTTCTGCCTCCAGATCGCCGCCAACTCGCCGAAGTACATCGACGTGGCCGACGTCCCGCAGGCCGAGATCGACAACGAGCTCGAGATCAAGCTCAATGCCCTCAAGGAGCAGAAGGGCAAGCTGCCGCCTGAACAGGCGCTCGTCGGCATCAAGAAGGGCATGGCCGCCAAGTTCTGCACGCAGATCTGCCTGCTGAAGCAGGAATACTGGGCCGACGACAAGCTGACCATGGAGAAGTTCCTGGACGGCGTCGCCAAGAATCTCGGCGATACGCTTACGGTGAAGCGCTTCGTGCGTCTCCAGTTAGGCGCCTAACTAAAGTGCCTGGTGCTTCGTGCTTGGTGCTTGACTGCGGGCCTTGCGGGCCGGCAATGAGCGCGACAGCAACATACGAAGCATCAGGCATGAAGCACCTCCATGCCTACATCTCGTCAACTTCTAGCCAAAGAACGCGCGTCCCTCCAAGATGCGCGCCGCGTGGTGGTGAAGGTGGGGACGCACTCCATCGCGAAGCCGACGGGTCGTCCGGACTACCGGGCGCTCCGTCGGCTCGTCGCCCAGCTCTGCGAACTGCGCAAGGCCGGCATTGAGATAATCTTCGTGTCGTCAGGCGCGGTGGCCGCCGGCGTGGAGGCGCTCGGTCTTCCGGCGCGTCCCACGCAGGTGAACGACGTGCAGATGTGCGCCGCCGTTGGGCAGGCGCGGTTCATCTCCGAGTACGAGCGCCTGTTCGAGTCGCACGGCGTGAAGATTGGTCAAGTGCTGCTTACGCACGCCGACTTTGACGATCGTCGCCGCGCGGCGAACCTGCGCCGTTCGCTTGACCACCTCGTGCGTGCCGGCATCGTGCCGGTGATCAACGAAAACGATATCGTTGCCGACGAGGAACTGAAGGGCCTCACGTTTGGCGACAACGACTGGCTCTCGTCCCTTATCGTCAAGCTCGTGCGCGCCGACGCGCTCGTGCTGCTTACGACGGTCGACGGCTTGTTGGACGCGGACGGCCGCCGGGTTCCTTCCATCGGGCGCATCCGTGATGCGCTGAAGCTGGTTCGTGCGGGCCAGAAAGGCGCGCTCTCCAAAGGCGGGATGGATTCCAAGCTGAAGGCCGTACAGAACGCCGCCAAGGCCGGCGCGCATGTGGTGATCGCGAACGCGTCCACGCCGCATGTCCTGACGGCGATCCTGGCCGGACGCGACATTGGCACGTTCGTGCCGGGCAGCGCGCTGTAGCCGGCGTTTCCGTCAAAGGACCAGATCCCCGACGAGGAGGATCTGCGACGGCCAGAATTTCGTGCCGCGGTACTTGGGTGAACTCAGTTCCGCATCTGGATTCTGCAGACGAAAGGCGACCGACTGCCGGGACGGTTCGTTCTTGTCGACCTCGATCGTCACCTCGTGAACGCCGTCTTTCCCGTCGTAGACGCCAAGCATCGCGATGCGGTGGTAGGTGCAGTAGCTGTCGAAGCGGGGAACAGGCCTTTTGGTACGGATGCCGTCGACCGTGATCCACACCTGTCCGCCGTCCGGTCCGAGAAGGTCGTAAATCTTGCAGCAGGTTCCCTTGAACTTGAAGGTCAGCGTGTCGCCCGGCTCGCGGGCATACCAGATGGTCCCCGTACGGTTGGCGAAGGATACCGCCTTCGTGTCGTTCTCTGCGAGCCGACGCCAGGAACCTGACAGCATCTCAGGCCTGACCGGAACCATCTTGGCCACTTCCAGGTTGTTCTCCACGAACGGCTTGGACAACTTGGAGGAGTGGTTGACGGCAGGAACGTTCCACATCTCCCTGAATCCGTTGGCGACGGAGACGAGGTAAATCCGATGCCCCTTGTCTGACGGATGGACGCCGTCCTGCGCAAAGAGAATGCGTGGATCCTTGGCAATCAGTTCCTTGATCTTCTTCTCGCGGTCGAGATCGTCCTTTGAGACGGCATTTTCATATTCCTTGGCGCTCATGACAAGCTTGTTGGCGGCGAGATACTCCGTCACGCGCGGGCCGAAGCAGACGGATGGAATGCCGTAGTGGTCGGCCAGCTGCTCCATCGCGCTCGCGGAACGGTTGCAGAAGCCCTTCAGGTAGTCGTTCGTCATTGCAGCGGTGATCGTGTAGACGAAGATGATGTCCGTTTGGGCGTCTTGCTTCCAGGTACGGCGCACGATACCTTCCATTGATCGCCAGATTTCCTCCGGCTTTCGTCCGCCGTCGTTCGTCGCGAACTCCACGAACAGGAGATCGGGATGGTGGCGCAATGCGTCATGTCCTACGCGAAATGCACCAAGGTCAGATCCCGTGCCGCCGATGGCGGCATGGACTTCCTTGACGGTCGCGTTCGTATTTGCGCCTTGGAGCCACTCCGTCGTCATGTTGCGCCAGCCCTTCATGGCGGTGATTGAACCGCCAAGATAGGCGACGGTAACGGTCTTGCCCGCTTTCAGCTTGGAGAGAAAATTCCCGACGCCGTCCCGCACACGCACTTCTTGCGCCTTGACGAGTCCGTTGTACACAGGACCGGCCTTCAGCAGGCCACAAACGGCCAAGCCGACTGCCAAGCTCAACATTTTCATGTTATTTCTTCCTTTTGCATGCAGGTAATTGAACAACGAAGTGAGTATAACATAAAATGTGCTATAATGGGGTAATGAAAATTCGTTTGATTTCGATTTTGGCAGTTTTTGTTCTGTGCGGATGGTGCGCCTCGGCGCAAACCGTTATCCTCGAGACGCACGAGTCGTTCACGTTCGGACCCGGCAAGGGCAAGGGGTTCCATGTCCCCATTAAGCCCGAATGGGGCGTACTTACCTTGCGTACGCGGATGAAGACGACGAGTCTCGTTCCGGGGAAGGAGATTGGGTGGATGAACGGCCGCATCCCGATGTCGTTCCACGGGAAAGACGGAAAGATGGTGGGCGGCTGGCCGAACGTGTTTGGCTTTGAAGGAACGCACGACTGGACGGATTGCGTACGCGACTTCCCGATTCCCGAAGGCGCGACGCGTCTGGACATCGGGCTGCATCATTTTGGCACGGAGGGGACGGTGGAGTTCGCCCCGCTCACGCTTTCGGTGAAGCGAAATCGCGCTATCAAGCCCTGCAACGCGCCGCTGCCGGCGGGAGCGCCCGCAGACCCGTGGTCCCTTGACGGCGCGTGGAAGACGGCGTCCGCCACGCGCGCGCGTTGGTCTCTGAACGGTCTGTGGGGATTCCGTCCGGCCCTGACGAACGATTCGACGGGCGTCGTGCCTGGACCTGAGGACAACTGGGGCTGGGGAAAGATTCCGGCAGTCTGGGATCCCCCCGGCAGTTGGGGGTGCAAGGGGCAGGACGTATGGCTCTCCGACTGGTTTGAGGACCACGGCGTTACGTCGTTCGCGAAAGACCGAGCCTGGTATCGGCGCGACTTTACGATGCCGTCCGAGGCGGCGAGGAAGCGCGTGGTTCTCACGTTTACGATGCTGCAGACGCGCGCGGTTGTGTACGTGGACGGCGTACGTGCGTCGTCGGTGGCGTTCCCTGGCGGCGAGGCCGACATTACGGACTTCGTGAAGCCTGGCAAGAAACAGTCGATCATCCTCGACGTGACGGCCTATCCGCTTAATCCGACGACGCTCGACTTCAACGCGCCCGACCGCGCGACCGAGAAGAAGAGCGAGGTGAAGTTCAAGGGCGTGACCGGTGACCTATACCTCGACGTCATGCCGAAGGAAAGCGTCCGCATCGCCGACGCGACGGTGGAAGCGGACGTGTCCGGCGGCAAAGTGACGTTTGTCGCCGAGCTTGACAGCACGGGAGTGCCGAGCTCGCCGCGATCATCAACGGGCGGGACGTCCGTTACCCCCGTGCGCCTCGTTGCCAAAATCTCGGACATGAGCGGCATGTCCGTGCGCGAGTTCGCGAGCGACGATCTGACGCCCGACGCAGACGGGCGGATCGTCTTCACGGCCGACTGGCCGGACGCGAAGCGGTGGGACGTACATACGCCCGGCAACCGTTATGTCTGTCGGCTGGAACTCTCTGGTCTCGACAAGGTGTTCGATGTTTCCCTGCCGTTCGAGTTTGGCTTTCGTGACGTGCGGATCGTCGGGCGCGACCTTCTGCTGAACGGCATTCCGATTCATCTGCGCGCGCTCTACAATCGTACGATGAACGCGCCGGCAGGCATCGCCTGCAAGGCGTCGGCGCTTGAGCTGTGCCGCCGTTTGAAAAGCGAAGGCTACAATTTCATCATCGCCGGCAACTACAACTTTTCGCCTGGGTCGATCTCGTACATGGACGCGATTCTCGAAGCGTGCGACGAGTCCGGCATCCTGTTCTCGTTCTCCTTGCCGCATGTTCGCGACTACGACATGAAGCTCGACCAGCCCGAGGTCGCCGCGCGTTATCGCGAGCTGACGCGCTGGGCCATCCGCCGCGCGCGCAACCACCCGAGCGTGATCTCCTACGCGATGAACCACAACTGCACCGGCTACACGGGCGACATGAACCCGCTTCGCATCGACGGCGTCTACGCGCCGAAGGACACGCCGCAGCGTTCTTTCCGCAACCGCCACCAGGCGCAGATCGCGGCGCGCATCGCACGCGCGCTCGACGGCACGCGCCCCATCTACCACCACGAGTCCGGCAACCTTGACGATTTCCACACCGTGAACATCTACCTCAACTGGGCGCCGATCCAGGAACGCAGCGATTGGCTTCAGCACTGGAGCGAGACGGGAGTGAAGCCGCTCTTCTTCGTGGAATGGGGAATGCCGCACATCTCCAGCTGGTCGAGCTACCGCGGGCCGCTCTTCATCTGGCGGTGCACCGCCTTCCAGAGCCTGTGGGCGAGCGAGTTCGCGGCGGCGTTCCGCGGCGACGCGGCCTACGAGGGCGACGTGCCGGAGGCCGTGAAGGCGCTGCGCCACGAGGAGAAGCTGTGGGCGGCAGGCGAGCCGTTCGCCTGGGGCCGGCTCAACCAGCCGCTACGCGACCTTACGAACAACTACTACGGCATCCAGTCGCTCTACATGGCGGACAACTGGCGCTGCCACCGCGCGTGGGGCATCACGGCCATGTTGCCGTGGGACCAGGGCGGATTCCACAAAAGCCTGGTTCCGTCGTCCGTATCCGAGAATCCCGCGCGTTGGCAGAACCTGAAGGCGCCCGGCATCGTGCCCGACTACATTTACCCCGACGGCTGGGACACGGGGACCGGCATCGCGACGGGTATCGTCCGCACCGTGGTCGGCGACACGCTCGTGCGCTGGAACGCCGAGGACTGCGCGTTCATCGGCGGCGACGGCACGTTCACGGACAAGCGGCACCACTTTCGTCCAGGCGAGACGGTGAAGAAGACGCTCGTTATTCTCAACGATCGACGTGCGCCTCAGGAAGTTTCATGGACATGCAGATTGCTCGACGACACTCTGCATGGTACGGTTACGGTGCCGCCGGGCGGGCGGCGGGACGTGCCCGTCTCCTTTGCGCTGCCCCCCAAGGCGGGCACGTTCGAGCTGTCGGCCTCGTTTACGTTCGCGGGCGGCAATGTGCAGCGCGACGCCTTCACGCTCGAAAGCTATGTGCCCGCGAAGACCGCCGCCGTGAAAAGCCTGTTCCTCTACGACCCGAAGGGCGCGACCGCGAAGCAGTTCGACCGACTTGGCATTGCCTATTTGCGCGCAGACGCCGAACAGATTGTGCAGTCGTTGTGGAAGCCCGGAGTACCCCGTCCCTCGGTGGTGATCGGCAAGGGTTGCCTGACGAAGGATGTCTTCGACCGTCTCGTCGTGTATGCGGCGCGGGGCGGCGGGCGCGTCCTCGTGTTCGAGCAGGACAAGACGGCGCTGGAGTCCGTCGGCTTCCGCGTGCAGGCGTACGGTCTGCGCAACGTGTTCCCGCGCTTCCGCGACAAGGAACTGGGCCCCGCGTTCGACGAGGCCATGCTGCGCGACTGGAACGGCGAGGCGACGCTTCTCCCGCCGTACCTCGAAAGCATCCCCGAGGTGGAAGTGCAGTACAACGCCGACACCTGGGCCGGCTTCCGCAACACGCGCGTATGGAGGTGCCGCAACCGGGGGAACGTTGCGAGCGTCATTCCGGAGAAGCCGACGGTCGGCGACTGGCGCGCGCTCTGCGACGGCGGGTTCGACCTCCAGTACGCGCCGCTCCTGGACTGGACGATCGCCGACGGGCGCGTCACGTTCTGCCAGCTGGACGTGACGGACCGCACGGTGGACGATCCTGTGGCGGACGACCTCGTGAACCGCCTGGTGTCGCGTCTCGGAACGAGTGGCCGCATCTGGCCGAAGAAACCCTATGCCTTCGGTCTGCAGGCGTACATGCTTGCGCGCGACCTCGGGACGGGCTTCATGGGCGAGTACAAGGGCACGGAGTCGGGGCAGTGGTGCGACTACATTGTCACCACGGGCGCGCGCAAGCCGAAGGATTTCGAGAAGAAGATCGCGAACGGCGCGCGCGTGCTGTGCCTGGGTCTGACGGCAAAGGAGGTGGCGGAGTGGAGTCCTGTGCCGCTCGCGATGGCGCCGACGAACGGCTGTTACGCGAGCCGGATCGAGAAGCTACCACCGGAACTCAACGGACTTTCCAACGCCGACTGGTCGTGGCATGGCGCGATGGACTTCGATGCGTTCACGGAACTGTCGGAAGAAGGCAACGCCGCGTTCCGCGTGGTGCGGCACGGAAATGGCTACATGGTGTTCTGGCAGGTGCCGCCGTGGACGATCGACGAGGTGAAGAAGCCCTACCTGCGCACGACCAAGCGTCGTGCGCAGTACATGCTCGGCCGCCTCCTCGGCAACATGGAGTGCCACTTCGGCGGGACGGCGATCCGCTATGCGGACGTTCCCGTGGCCGAAGACGACCCGTATCGTTACTACAGATGGTAATAGTATCCATGAACTTGCCATGACTAAGAGAACGGGCTTGACGGCTCACGCGTCGT
>CAMNLN010000149.1 GCA_946543025.1 uncultured Verrucomicrobiota bacterium | reverse complement strand
GCCTGGGTGCTGACGGAGCTGGACGACGAGAAGGTGCTGGAGCGCTACCTGCTGGCCACGTCGATGGCGTACGACCCGCATTCGGCGTACATGGCGCCGATGAGCAAGGACGACTTCGACATGGACATGAACCTCTCGCTCTGCGGCGTGGGGGCCGTGCTCTCGCAGTCGATGGACGACGGCGCGCTCGAGATCAAGGAGGTGATGAAGGGCGGGCCGCTGGCGCGCGAGGGCAGCATCAAGGAGGGCGACAAGATCGTGGGCGTGGGCCAGGGCGACGGGCCGATCGAGGATGTGGTGTGGAAGTCGATGCGCAAGTCGATCAAGAAGATCCGCGGCCCGAAGGACACGAAGGTGGTGCTGGAAGTTACGGACAAGAACGGCGCTTCCCGCCGCAAGGTTGCCATCATCCGCGACGAGATCAAGCTCGAGGACCAGGCGGCGACGGGGCGCGTGGAGAAGGTGGTGCTGAACGGCGTCACGAACGTCATGGGCTACGTGAAGCTGCCGGCGTTCTACGGCACGATGGACAAGCGGCCGAACGAGCCGGGCTATCGTTCCTGTTCGCTCGACGTGGCGAAGTGGGTGGCGCAGTTCAATACGGAAGGGGCGAGCGGCATGGTGCTCGACCTGCGCGGGAACGGCGGCGGATCGCTCCGCGAGGCCGTGCTCCTGACGGCGCTCTTCGTCCGTCCGAACCCCGACCAGTGCCCGGTGGTGCAGATCCGGGAGAAGAGCCAGGTTTACGTGCTGCCGACGTTCCCCGACCAGCCGACGTTTGCGTGGCGCAAGCCGCTCATCGTGATGATCGACCGCCATTCGGCATCCGCGTCCGAGATCGTGGCGGGCGCGCTGCAGGACACGGGACGTGCCGTCGTGGTGGGCGACACGCAGTCGCACGGCAAAGGCACGGTGCAGACGGTGCTGCCGATGGGGCGCGCGGAGAACGGGTCGATGAAGATCACCACCGCGCGCTTCTACAGGATCAACGGCTCGTCCACGCAGGTGAAGGGCGTCGCAAGCGACATCCGCCTGCCGTCTGCCATCGACGAGCGCACGGACATCGGCGAGGACAAGCTGCCGAACGCGCTGCCGTGGTCGCGCATCGAGCCGGCCTCGTACGACATGATCTGGAACATGAAGGACTACGTGGGCCGTCTGACGGAACTCTCATCCGCCCGCATGAAGGGATCGCGCGAGTGGGAACGCCGTCTCCAGCTCGTCAAGCTCTGCCGCGAGGCGTCCGAGCGCAAGACGGTCCCGCTGGAGCGCGCGGCCCGCAAGAAGATGATGAAGGAGGATCGCGACGTGTTCGACGAGGCGGACGGATTGGAACTGGACGACGAAGACCTGTCCGTCGAGGTCCCGCGTGACGAAAAGGACAAATCGAAGGAAAAGGAATCGGCGGAGAACGGAACGGCCGACAAGCAGGAGGAGGCCGAACCGCCGCCGAAAGACATCGTCTTGACCGAGGCGATGAATATTCTCGCCGACCTCGTTCGCCTGACGGACGGCGCGGAGGCGCCCGCGCCCCAGCCGCGTCCCAGCCGCATCCCGGCTTGGCTACGCGCCCTCGGCAACGGCCAGTAACATGCGGAAGGCGTTCGACTTATGCGAAGCAGTATTTCCCGTCGTTCCTTCTTGTCGTCGCTGGGCGTGTTTGTCGCCGCCAGCGCGATGAGCCGTCCCCTGCGTGCGATCGCCGCCCTCGCGGACAACGCCGCAGCGCCGTTGCCGGATTATTGGCCGCCGTATCTTGACATCGTCGCCGGCAAGGTTCGCGCGCTCGCGCAGAAGACCGTTGATGGGTTCTGGTTCATTACCGACCTGCACATTACCGCCAACAAGCGGCAGTCCGGAAAGGCGCTCGTCGCGCTTGCCGCCCGCACCCCTCTCGGAAAGGTCCTCTGTGGAGGCGACCTGCCTGAAGCGTTCGCCGCCAAGTTCGAGACGGACAAGGCGGGCGTGGACTACGCGGTGGACCTCTACCGCACGGTGTGGGTCGAGCCGGTCGAGACGGCCGGCATGAGGATGTACACGGCGAAGGGCAACCATGACTTCACGATCAAGCACGATGCGCAGACGGCCGCAGGCTTTACGTACGCCGGCATCGACGCGCGGAAGGTCGTGATGGGCTCGAAGGGATGCGCCGCCGCCGTCACGAACGCCGCCGATCCCGAGGCGTGCTACTACTACTTCGACAACCCTGTCGCGCGCATCCGTTACGTCGTGGCCGACACGACGGACTCGATCACGGATTCCCGTCCGTTCTGGGCCGTCGTCTCCGGCATGCACGACGCGCAGCTTCTCTGGCTGGCCGAGTACGCCTTCGCCACCATCCCTGCCGGATGGTGCGCCGTGGTGATGCACCACATACCGGTTTGGGGCGCGGTGGGGAGCGCCGGCGAGGCGAAGCTCTACGCGCCGTTCCGTCAACTGATGGAGGCGTACCAGAACAGGGGCACGTGGACATGCGCCGGACAGACGTTTGACTTCTCCGCCGCGCTGGGCCGTATCCTCCTCGACGTCACGGGCCACCATCATGCCGAGCGGCAAACCTTCCACAACGGCATCCTTCACGTGACGGAGCCGTGCGACGCCGCCTACGGAGACTACATCGTCGGCTCCGCGCCGTGGTGCGGCGATCTGCCTCGGAAGCAGGGCGGCACGATCTATGAGCAGACGTTCGATGCCGTCCAGCTCGACCCGGCGAACGACCTCGTCTACTTCACGCGCGTGGGTGGCGGGCAGGACCGCGTGATCCATGCGAAGCCGCTCAAGGTGGCGGCGGGCGGTACGCTGAAGCTGGAGGCGCGGATGCTCTCCGGTCCGCTCACGTGGGGTTGCTACGACGCCGATCGCATCACCTACACGCCCAATCCGAAGAATCGCTACGTGCCGCTGGTCTCGTACCACAACGACGTGGCGACGATCGCGCCGGACGGCACGTTGACGGCGAAGAAGCCTGGCGAGGCGATGGTGCTCGCGATGGACGCGCGCCTTGACAAGGAGATATTCCCCGTCGTGGTGGCGTAACCCGCCTTTCGCAGAATCTTTCACTTTTCGCCCTTCGTGTGGTATACTATCGCCCGTGGACATGAAAGACAGAGGACGGCTTTTCCTCGCAAGCGGGTTCTTCCTGGGGCTCGCGCCAGTCGTGCCGGGATCGTTCGGCGCGCTTCCGGGGTTGGCGTGGATTTTGCTGGCCATAGGACTCGGATGGGGCGATCTCGCGACGCGCCTGTGGTGCCTCGCGGGCGCGATCTTTTTTTCCGCCGTCCACTACTGGCTCACGCCGTGGGCGCAGAAGCGGTGGAACGATTCCGATCCGAGGCACTTCGTGCTGGACGAAGTTGTGGGCGCGCTTTGCGTGCCGGTCTTCTGGTATCTGCCGCCGAATCCGCCGCTGCCCGTGTGGCAGCTCGTGATCGTAGGCTTTCTCGTCTTCCGAATCCTTGACGCGATCAAGCTCCCCGGCGCGCGCTATATCGACCGCAACGTTCATACCGCCTCCGGAGTCCTTTTTGACGATGTCGTCTCCGCCGCCTATACGGCCGTGTTCGTCTCGGTCGGCGCGTGGTGCCTGGCTTCTCCCGCCGCCGCGCCCCGCGTCGCGGATGATGGGTCGCGAACCGTCTATCGGCGCGCGTTGGAGCGCGTGGCGTCGATGGATCCGCTGCAGGCGGCCTCCGTGCCGGACTCCAAGGCCATCTCGCTCGTCTACGAGCCGCTCCTGGAAGTGGACTACGTGGCGCGTCCGTACCGGCTCAAGCCGTGCCTGTGCGATCTGCCGGAAGTGTCGTCCAACGGCCTCGTGTACGTCTATCGCATCCGCGAGGGCGCGCGGTTCCAGGACGATCCGTGCTTTCCGGGCGGGAAGGGGCGGTCCGTCACGGCCGAGGACGTGAAGTATTCGCTCGCGCGGCTGGCGGACAAGGCGAACGCCTCGAGCGGCATGTGGACGATGGATCCCGTCGCGCAGGTGGACGCGACGGATGCGCGGACGGTTCGGATCACGCTCAAGAAGCCGCTGCATGTGTTCCCGTGGCTGACGGGCATGGCCTACTGGGCGGCGGTGCCGCGCGAGGCCGTGGAGAAGTACGGGGAGAAATTCAACGAACACGCCGTGGGCAGCGGTCCCTACCGTCTGGCGGAATGGTGGCGGAACCACCGGATGGTGTTCGCGCGCGATCCTTCGTGGCCCGGATGGAAGGAAATCAAGACCACGCCCTGCGACGTGCTGGAGTTTCTGGTGGTGGACGATGCCACCACGCAGTGGCTGATGTTCCTCGCCGGCGAGCTGGATTTCCTCGGCGAGCTTTCGCGCGACAACTGGGACGCCATCGTGGAGCCGGACGGCACGCTCTCGCCCGATCTGGAAGCAAAGGGAATGACCCTCTTCGGCTCGCCCGTCATGCAGGTTTCGTACATCGGGATCAACATGCGAGACCCGCTGCTCGGCAAGAACAGGAAGTTGCGCCAGGCGCTCAACTGCGCGTTCGACTTCCCCGTGTGGCGACGGTTCCTGAACAACCGCGTGGAGGCGTGCGACGGCCCGGTGCCGCCCGGCGTGAACGGGCGGCTGGAGACGCCGTTCCCCTACGCCTTTGACCTGGAGAAGGCGAAGCGGCTGATGGTCGAGGCGGGCTTTCCGGACGGCATCGACCCCAAGACGGGGAAGCGCGTCTCGATTCCGCTCGCGATCGGGCACGCGACGCAGAGCGCGCGCGAGCAGGCCGAGTTGATGCAGAGCTTCTACGAGAAGATCGGCGTCCGGCTCGAGCCGCAGTTCATGACGTGGGCCGCGTACCTGAAGGCCGTGAGCGACGGGAACGTCTCGCTCTTCATGCTGGGTTGGGTGGGCGACTATCCCGATGCCGAGAACTTCCTGCAACTCTTCCACTCGAAGAACGTCTCGCCTGGCGCGAACCATAGCAACTACGTGAACCCGGAGTTCGATCGCCTTTACGACGCGGCGATGGCGGCAAAGACGCCCGACGAACGAGACGCGCTCTGGAAGAAGGCGCAGGAGATCGTGCGCGAGGATTGTCCCTGGATATTTCTTAACTTTCCCAAGGCGCATGCGCTCGCGTGGAACCGTTTGAGGAACTACGTCCCCACCGATTTCCCCTACGGAACCGAGAAGTATCTTTGGCTGAAGCGATAGACATGACGGACCTGAACTTGCGGTCTTACGGGCGAGGAAGTTGGCGTTTCGAGAAAGGCGGCGGCGCATCCTCGGACGCTTCGTCCGCTTGCCGGGCGTGTCAACGTCGCCTCGAAGGGCATGACGGGCCCCATGCAGGTTCACATCCTGTCAAGCCAGTACATTTGGAAATCGTCCAATGGACAAAACTTGATTGATACGTTGAGCGGAATCATGTATGATAGCCTTGCCGTCGGGGCGTAGTAGCTTCCCCATGGTGCGGAAGGAGAAAAACGCATACAAAAAATGAACGCATACAGATACATTGCAGGAGCGCCGCGCCGCATCGACGGCAAGACGCTGGGTGGCAAGGACAGGCCGTGCGCGGTTGCGTACGCCTATCGGTTCCCGATCGGCGTCTGCGTGGCGGGTGCGAATGCGGTCTCCATGGAGGCAACGGAGACAAAGGCGTCTTTGACATGGTGCGAAATGAGGATCAAATGATGCGTTTTGCGGCGATTGCCCTTTCGGCTGTACTTGCCACGGCAGGCCGGGCCGGCGTGTGGCGGCCGTCGGACTGGCCCGTTCTGCGAACGTACGACGGCGAGCATCTCCACCGTATCGCGCTTCCGCTCGGCGGCATCGGCACGGGGACGATCTCGCTCGGCGGCCGTGGTGAGATACGCGATCACTATCAGATCATGAACGAGCCGGCGTCTGGCGATGTCGACAAGGGAGACCGCGCCAGCAAGGGCCCGATCTTTCTGGTCCACGTCGCGAGCGCCGACGGTTCCGCGTCAACCACCCGCATGCTGGCGGGGCCTCTGTACGCGCACGAGAAGTTCCAGCAGAACGGGTGTCCCGTGCCGTACCACGGCGTTCCGCGTTTCGCGCAAGCATCATTTTCCGCCGCCTACCCGTTCGGGACCGTCACGCTTTCTGATCCGTCGCTTCCCATCCGCGCGAAGGTGCGCGGCTTCAATCCTCTCGTGCCGGGCGACGCGGACGCCAGTTCCCTGCCCGTGGCCGTGCTGACATGCGAAATCGCCAACACGTCGTCCGTGCCGCTTTCGGTCTCGGTGTGCGGCGCGATGTGCAACTTCATCGGGCGCGATGCGCATGCCAGCTTCAAGCGCGGCGTGTTCGGCGAGATTCCGCCCGGCGCAAAACGGAACCGCAACGACTTCCGCGAGTCCGGCACGGCCAACGTGCGCGGCATATTCTTCAGGTCCGAAGGCGTGGCGGCCGATTCGCCGGCGTGGGGTACGATCGCGCTCGGCACGGAGGAACGCGACGTCACGTGGCGTCTTTCCACGCGCAACTTCGGCTGGCATCAGTATACGACACTTCTTCAGCTGTGGGACGACTTCAACGCCGACGGACGGCTCTCGTCCGATCCCCCCGACGATGCCATGCAGGATCCGCTCGGCGCGCTTGCCGTCGAAAAGTCCGTCGCCCCTGGCGCATGCGAGTCGTTCACCTTCTTCCTTACATGGAGTTTCCCGAACCGCAAAGCCTGGTCCGAGCGCATCGAGGGCAACCATTACTGCCGCGCGTTCCCTGACGCCTGGACGGCGATGGAGAAGATCGTCCCGCAGATGCCCGCACTCGAGCGCCGCACCCGCGCGTTCGTCACGGCTGTCCTGGAATCTTCCTTCGCGGACAGCGTAAAGGAGGCTGCGCTCTTCAATCTGTCAGTCTTGCGGTCGCAGACCGTCTTCCGTCTGCCGGACGGCCACCTGATGGGCTGGGAAGGCGTCATGGCGCGCGACGGCTCCTGCTACGGCTCGTGCACGCACGTGTGGAACTTCGAGCAGGCGTTGCCGTTCCTTTTCGGAGACCTTGCGCGTTCCATGCGCGACGTGGAATTCGCCTACGCGACGCGCGACGACGGGCACATGGCCTTCCGGGCGAATCTCCCGCTTTCCGAGGCGGGCGGCGGCGGCGCGAACTTGAACGGAAAACGCATCACTACAGCGGCGGACGGGCAGATGGGCTGCATTGTCAAGGCGTGGCGCGAGTGGCGTTTCTCCGGCGATCGCGCCTTTCTCGCCCGCCTCTGGCCACGCATCCGCGCAGCCCTCGCCTACGCCTGGATTCCCGACGGCTGGGATGCCGATCGCGACGGCGCGATGGAGGGTCGGCAGGACAACACATGGGACATCCCCTACTTTGGCCCCAACCCAGAGGTCGGATTCTGGTACCTTGGCGCGCTCAAGGCTGGCGCCGACATGGCGGAGGCGATGGGTGACACCGCCTTTGCGGCCGAATGTCGCCGCATCTACGCCGAAGGTTCACGCTTCATGGACGCACGACTCTTCAACGGAGCGTGCTACGAGCAGATCGTGTACGACCCGCAAACGCGCCGTCCGCTTGCCCCCGGCGCGTCGCCTCCGCGCTTCCAGATGGGCACGGCGTGCCTTTCCACACAACTTGCCGGACAGTTCGCGGCGGATGTCTGCGGACTCGGCGCGCTGGCCGACCGTGTCCACGAGCGGAAGGCGATGGAGACGGTGTGGCGGCGCAACTTCCGCGAAGACTTCACGGGGTGGTTCACTAACGCGCGCTCGTTCGTCTTTCCGGGCGAGGCGGGGCTGCTCAACGCCACGTGGCGGGATGGAGAACGGCCGTCCGTCCCCATGCCTTGCTTCGCTGAGGCGTGGACGGGATTCGAGTACACCGCCGCCGGCATGATGGCCATGCTGGGGATGACGAACGAGGCCGTGCGGCTCGTTTCGGCCGTGCGCGCCCGCTTCGACGGCGCTACGCGCAATCCGTTCGACGAGCCGGAGTGCGGCAGCCACTATGCCCGATCGCTCGCAAGCTGGGGGTTGGTGCCCGCGTTCAGCGGCTTCCGGTGGGACGGCGTGGCGCGGAGCATGTCGTTCGCGGCTGGGCCGGGGCGTTGGTTCTGGAGTAATGGCTCGGCATGGGGAACGTGCGAGATTGATTCGTCCGCCTGCTGCCTTACGGTGGCGGAGGGTAAGCTTGAACTGGCGACGCTGTCGCTGGGCGGAGGCCCTAACCTCTTGGAGAACCCCATTCGCTTGGGTGTTGA
>CAMNLN010000148.1 GCA_946543025.1 uncultured Verrucomicrobiota bacterium | reverse complement strand
AGAGGTCTGCCACGTAGCCGTATACCTTGTCGACCATCGTCTCGCCCGTGCGGAGGGTGGGCTCCTCCCTGTCGATGTAGACGCGCCAGAGTCGGCGCGGGTAGAGGTGCTGGGAGCGGCGGCCGATGACGGACGAGTCGTCGGGCAGGTTCATCAGCTCGAGCGCGCGGCGGTTCTTGAAGTAGATGTAGCCCTGCGCGTCCTTGATCGTGACGCCTGTCTCGGGAAGGGTCTCCGCGAACTGCATGAGCATGTGCAGGTTTGCGCCTCCCGCCTTGAAGAAGGCATCGCGGCGGTGCGCGGCTTCGTCATAAGACAGCGGCGGCAGGTCGTCTCGCTTGAAGTCTGTCGTGTCCATGCGCGCATTTTACCAAATCTTGACGGAGTCGTGCGCGGATTGTACACAAACGCAAAAGGATTTTACAAGAAATGAAATGACGGTTATGGTATATTGACAAATATCAACCTGACTAAAAAGGTATCTAATGCAAGAGGAGCAAAAGAGATGGCAGATTTGAGGAAAAAGCGTGTGACCCTTCTTGGGAGCCTTGTACTAATGGGAGCAATGCCAGCGTTTGGCGTGGCATGGGTGACGAACGACGTGTACACCGTCACGTCCTACGCGACGAGCAGCGAGCGGCAGCAGCTGAACATGTACGGCGGCGAGATCGCCTTCAACAACACAGGGTCGTATGGCTTCGTGCGAAACGTCATCCGCATAGATTCCCCGGCGGGAATTGACGTGACGTTCGTGACGACGAACAGCGCGACGCCGCGTCCGATCGATTTCGCCAAGGACGTGTTCAATCCCGGCGGCGGACAGCTCGTCGTCAGCGAGAGCGTCAGGTTCGGTACCTTCCACGCTACATATAATCCGGTGATTTCCGAAGGTCGGGACGAGGTGTTTGGGGCCGCCGCCAATCGGCAGGCTGGCGGCACCGGCTCCCCATACCTCGCGCCAAACGCGATAAGGTTTGCGAACGATGAAGACTCCCTGATGTTCACGGGACGCGTCGCGCTTACCGCATGGCCGACATGCCGATACACTGTCGTGAAGAACGTCTCCCTTGCCCTGTATGGCGACAACATGATACCGTCGGACATGATCGTGGACGGCGTGTTCACCCTGCCGTGGAATTACTTCAAGTGGGTCAATCCCGCATGCCTCCCGTCCGATGCGAAGTTCGTGATTCCGTCCGGTGTGCAGACGGTCGTCCATCACGCGACGATCGATACCCAGACCGGTGCGTTGACTTATCCGAGCTCCGGCAACGTCTATCCCAACGACATAGAGGTGAACGGGGAACTGCTTGTCAAGGCGCAGTACGCGACGACGTTCACCGGAGACATCACCGGTTCGAGCGCGGGCCGCGTCAACGTGCAGGCCTCGTCGGCAACCAGCAACATCCGTCGTTTCAGCGGAGACTTGAGCGGGTTCGACGGCTGGCTTCGCGTCTATTCAGGCAGCGGTGCCACATGGCTGAACAACAAGGTGACGCGTGTCTATCTGGACAAGAACGCGCCGGCCGGCGGCATACGCATCTTCGCTTCGTCCAACAGCCTTGCCATGTGCTCGTTCTACCCTTCGGATGCCGATGCGCGCGCGGGCGACTGGTCGATCTCGCGCCTTCAGGGCGATGGCGTCTACGATACGGAGGCGTTTGGCGTCAAGGGCGCGTGTTGGTTCATGCTCTCAAACCAGCATCTGTCGATCAATTCGCTGGAAAGCACGGGCTTGATCGTGATAGGGCCTACTACGGTCAAGAACTCCTGCACGTTGACGATCGGCACGATGGCCAGCGGCATGGAACTTGTCGTTTCCAACGGCGTTCCCGTGACGGTGGGCAGCGTTTCTGGAGGCAAGATTCGCTACACGGGCCGACAGGTGAATACGAATGCCGTCAACCTGGCCGCCGGTTGCGTCCTCGGCGAATTGGAGGTACCGAGCGGCGGCACGGTGACGCTGACCGGCGGCGCGGTGGAAAACGTGACGGGTGCTGGAACGCTGGTCGTCGCGGACGGCGACGTGCGCTTGGGCGCGGTGGCCGCGACGGTGGACGTGCAGGTGCAGGGCGGCACGGTCACGTTCGGCAGTGGCGTGACGCTCGACGACGTGACGGACGGCATCAATCTCGGGTTGTGGGTCGATGCGTCCGACTATTCTTCCCTGCAGGGGCTTTACGACGGGTTCGAGTTCTGGGGACAACGCGGACAGGGCGAGGGCACGTCCGACATTCTTGGCCATACGGCGTACGTCTATACGAACGGCTTCCCGCTGATCGAGCGGTGGTACGACAAGCGGCCGACCGCACGGCGCAACTTCTTCTGGCAGGATCGGTGCGTTGATTATGCCGACACGCTGTATTCGTACGTCTATCCGTATCTCATCCCCGGAGCGCTGAACGGGCGGAGCGTCATGTCGTTTGGTGCCCACGCCACTACGCTGGATGCCAAATGGAGCAACAAGGCGTCTGGCGGCACCTGCACGGAGGCGCGCCGGATGCCGCTCATGCGCGGCCATGCCGAAGGCGGCGCGCTGAGAATCTACACGGCCGTGATGGTGTTCGGCTCCCAGAACGGCGGCGGGCGCGGCCTGGTGGGCGGATATGCCGGAAACGGCAGATGGGCGGATAAGGAGACGTACAACGTCTCGACCAACCCATCATGCGGCGGCAACTACCCGCGCGGCGGCGTAGGATCGAACTGCTCCGTGACGAACGCCATATTCAGCTCGTATCGCGACACCTGGGTGGACGGGGCGCAGGTGGATCCGACCAACACCGCGCCGAACGGAAGTTGGCAGATCATATCGTTCAACGGCTCGGGATCGTATTTCCGCGCGATCGGAAATGGGGTGAACCACAACTATTCCGGCGGACAGAACTACGGCGAAATCCTCGTGTTCACGAACGCTGCGTTGACTGCGGTTCAGCGTCAGGCCGTGGAAAACTACCTCGCGATGAAGTGGGGGCTGACGAACGCGCTTCCGGCAAAGGGGACGGTTGCGGTTGCCGCCGGGGCGACGGTGAAGGGGGCCGTGGCGAACGTGGCCGGCGCTGGCACGTGGACGATGGATGTTCCGGAGTCGCGCGTGTCGATGGACGGCACGTTCGCGGGTACGGTTTCCGGCGCTGGCGAGATCGCCGTGGCAGACGCCGCCGACCTGCCTTCGCTGGACACTTCGTACTCCGGCGCGGCCACGGTCTCTGGCGGCAACTTGACGTTCACGTATGCGGACGGCGCGTTCGCGCCCGCGCTCGTGGCGCCGAACGCGGCGTTGTCGTTCCCGGCCTCGCCGACGGTCACGGTGACGACGGGCGGGGCGACGCTTGAGCCGGGAGAGTATTCGCTCGTTGTCGGCAAGTCGCTGGCGGGGCTGACGGACTGCACGCTGGTTCATGACATTGCCGGGATGCGGGCGAAACTTGTGCGCACGGCAACGTCGTTGACGTTGCGCGTCGCGCAGGCCGGCATGTCGGTCATCATTCGATAGGAGCAACATGTCGGTGGTTTTACTTGCCGGTATCGGTCTGGCGGCGGCTGTGCCGCTGGAATGGAACGAACTTTGGCCGACGGACGTCCCGTACGAGGTCAACGTCAACACCGCCAAGCTGGCGCGCGCGGGGCTGGATGCCGCCGCAGGATTGACGGTGAAGGCGGACGGAACGGAAGTCCCGTCCGCGATCCTGTCGGGCGACGGATCGGCTGACGTGCGGGTGCGCTTCGAGGTGCCGAAGGGCACGCGCGCGCTGGAATTGGGCGAAGGCACGGCCCAGAAGGCGTCTGCGCGCGTCGATCTCTTTGACGGGGCGCTGTCCGGCACGAACGGCTGGATCGTTCCCAAGGGCTTGCGCGTGGAGGCCAAAGACGGCGGGCTGCTCTTCACGGGGACGGCGTGGGCGTGGCCGGTGGCGACGCGGCGCGTGCCGGTGCCGCGCGCGTGGGCCGGCAAGCCGGTACGCCTGGAGCTGGACGTGACCGGACAGGCGGAAATCAGCTTCCCGGCCCGCATCTGGTTCTCGCAGTACGACAAGGCGGGCAAGCGCCTCCTTGAAAACGTCTGCGACGGACGCTGGACCTCGCATCAGCAGCCGCCCGGCACGTTCACGCCCATGCGCGAGGCGGGGCGGCTCCACCCGCGGGCGGCGTTCGTGCAGGCCAACTTCGAGATCCGCAACCAGGAACAGGCGTACGATCTCTACGGCCAGCCGCTGAAGGACCCGCTTGCCGCGTGCGCGAAACTACTGGCGAGCCGCCTGTCGATGCGTCTGGGGGCCGACATCCCGTTCCCCGGCTGGAATCCCTCGTTCTTCACGGACGGCACGTCCGGCAAGCCGGGCGACCGTGCGCTCGTCCTGGACGACACGCGCGCGTTCTGGTTCAACACGCGCTCGGCGGCCTGCTGGGCGCAGAAGACGGACGTGCGCGACCCGTCCTGCATCTTCTTCCCCGCGATGGCGGGGCGGGCGGAGGCGTCGTTCAAGCCGGCGGCGCGTCAGGCGGGAGGAACGATCCGCCTCTTTGCCGCCTCCCACCACAACTGGACGCTCAAGAAGTTCGCGCCGGACAAGCGCGACCAGGGAACGCGCATGGCCGTCGACTGGTCGCCGGAGAAGGGCGAGCTGACGTTCCTCTTCCGCGAACGGCCGTTGTCCGAGCCGCGTACGGCCACGGTGAAGGCCGACCTGCCGCCCGGCCGCTGGACGCGCGTGGCGGTGGCGTGGACGCCGAAGAAGTCGGCCACGCTGTTCGTCGACGGCAAGGCGCGCGCGTCCGTGCCGATTCCCGGATACGTGGGCCTGCTCATCGGGCTGAAGGGGAAAACGCCCAACACGACCGGCCCGACGGAGTTCTACGTTGGCGCGACGCATGCGGGCGCGCGCGTGGAGACGGATGCGGAACGCCGGCGCTTCGGACGGCATTTCTTCTGCGGCGCGGTGGACAACATCCGGCTGTCCGACGGCGCGGACGGCAAGGGCGGTACGCGCGCCTTCTTCTCGTTCGACGGCACGTTCGACGGCACGTCGGGCGGCGGCATCGGCTGGATTCCCGGCACGATCCGGGCGGAGGAGGATCGCGTGGCGCACACGCTCGCGGTGGACGGCAAGCCGTTCGAATGGTTCCCGGCGGCCGTGACGGCCGCCGCCGATCCGCGCACGCAGCTGGACCGCGCGAACTTCCGCGAACTGCCGACGGCAGACGACCTGGCGGCGGCGCGGCGCGCGGAGGAGCAGGCGTTCGACGTGAAGCCCGGCGACGCGCTGGACGTGGTCGCGCCGGAAGGCCTGACGATGGATCACGTGGAGATCGCCAACACGGGCACGCGTCCGCTCGTGTGCCCCATCGCCCTCAACGCCGGGGAGGTCGATCCGCGCAGCTGGGGCGACATCGCCGATTCGCTCGGCACGGGACCCGGTTCCGCGCTCTCCGATCGCGAGAAGGCGCTGCGCCTCTTCGCGTGGCTCGTGAAGAAGAACGACTACTTCATCAACCACACGGCCGGGTTCATGCGGGAAAACGACGTTCTCGTGAACATCGAGTTCCACTCGCTGTGGGAGCTGAACAGCTACGGGCGCTTCGAGTGCGGGCCGCTGAACGAGCTGGCGTGGCGCACGTTCACGCTGGCGGGCGGCCTGCCGGCCGGCCAGCTGGGCGGCTACGGGCACGGCTTTGAGCAGGTGTTCTACGATGGACGCAACCGCGTGTTCGACCTGTCGCCGAGCCTTTTCTTCCCGGCGATGGACAACGAGACGGAGGCGTCGCTCGCCGAGACGGAGGACGCGCCCGGCCCGTACGTCCGGCAGGGGGCGGCCGTCGAGTTCTACGTGCGCTTCACGCCGCGCGGCTTCGCCGTCTCGCGCGTGGCGCTGCGTCCGAAAGTCGGCGTGACGCTCCGGCCCGGCGAGCGGTTCCGCGCCTGCCGGTGGAACGAGGGACTGATGAACGATCTCTCCACGGGCGCGTTCTTCGACGGGCAGTACGGCCACAAGGCGAACCGTACGGACTACAACGCGCAGACCGGAACGGCCGAAGGCCCCCATCACGTCTGGCGCGTCGACCGCTTCTTTCCCGACTACGCGAACGGCTACCTGACGTTCGACGGACGCCCCGGCGGCGTGGCGACGGATGCTACGCACACAAGCTTCGTCTACCGCGTCGCGCCCTGCTATCCCGTGGTGGCGGCGGACTATGCGGCGTTTCGCGCCGACGGCACGGCGGCGGCCCTGTCGCTTTCGACGGACGGCGGGGCGACGTGGCGTCCGCTGGAGCTGGACGGCACGGGGACGGCCCGCCTGACGTACCGGGTGCGCGCGCGCACGGCATACCGAGTCCGCGTGGAGGCCGCGCCGGAGGCGGTGGCCCGCTTCCGCGCCAGCACCGTCGTGGAGATGAACGACCGTACGCTCACGGGCAACCTGCGGCCCGGCGCAAACAGGCTCGCGTTCAAGGCGGAGGCGGGCGACGCGGCGCGCGTGACGTTCGGCTATCGCGTGCCGGCGGGACGGCTGGACGTGGAGGGCGTGGCGTCGTTCGGCACGGTGCCGGGATACGAGCGGCACGTGGCCGCGCTCGATCCGGCGCAGGAGCTGTCGCTGAAGGTCGTCGGGGCGGCGCAAGCCGTCACGGCGTCTTCGGGCATCGTCGCGACGTTGAAGGACGGCATCCTGACGGTGCGGGCGACCGATTCCACGCCGCGCGTCGGCTGGGCGGCGATCCGCACGGCGGACGGCGGCGAGTACGTCGTGACGCTGGCGGTCGCTCCGGGCGCGCGTCTCGTGACCGGTACGCGAACGATGGCGCGGGCGGGCGACACGGCCACGTTTCCCTGCGCGCTGCCGGCCGGCCGGTACGCCGTGCTGGCGCTCGACCGCTTCCCGTCGCACGCGGCGTTTCCGTGGGACACGCGGGCGGAGCTGGCGGTGCCGGGACATGCGGCGGTACCGGTCTGCAGCGCGATCAACCGCGCCGTGATGCTCCACAAGCAGGAGTACGGCACGAAGGGCGGACGCGCCGCGTGGAAGTGGGACTTCCCCTTGGCGCGCGCCTATCCGTACGAGGAGATGACGCCGGTGGACCTGCCCGCCGTGACGGAGCTGACGTACCGCTTGACCTATCCGCTTCCGGAAGGGCCGCTTGAGATCGGCGCGCTCCTGGTGCTGCCGTGGCCGGAGCGCGCGTTCAGGTGCGACCTGATCAAAGCCCTTTGCGGACTCAACTATCGAACGGAGAACAAACGATGAAGATAAAGCATGTCGCGATTCTCATGGCGGCGACGCTGGCCGTCGCGGCGGCCGGGTGCCGGTCAACCTCGTCCTGGACGGGTACGCCGCCCGACCTGTGGCATGTCCCCAAGACCAAGGTGGCGCTTTACCTTGACGTCGGCTGCAGGGGCGGCGGCGCGATCCAGTGGGCGCGCCTCCTGAAGTCGTCGCCGGAGATTGCCTGCACGTTCATCAACGCGGACGATCTCCAGGCCGGGAAGCTGAAGGACTTCGAGGTTCTGGTGATGCCCGGCGGCGGCGGGCTGGAGCGGTACGACCAGCTGGGCGAGGAGGGCTTTGAGAAGATTCGCCGGTTCATCCGCGAGGGCGGGAAATACTACGGCACGTGCGCGGGCATCGCGATGGCGCTCAACGATCCCAAGCGGCTCCGCCTCATCCCGTACAAGCGCGAGAAGAACCCGCCGCGCGGCGGGTTCTCGGCGGCGGTGAAGCTGAACAAGCGCGCGGAGGAGTTGCTGGGCGTGCCGGCGGCGACGCGCTACTTCCGCTATCACGACGGCCCGCTTCCCGCGAAGGGCGATCCCGTGCCGGATTCGGAGTACGAGGTGCTCGCCACGTTCGACAGCCACGTGATGCAGCGGGGCAAGTCCATCACGCCCATGCACGGCATGCCCGCCATGATCTACGGACGGTATGGCAAGGGCAAGGTGCTCGTGACCGTGATGCATCCCGAGTACTACCCCTCCACCTACGACGTGCTGGCGGGCGGATTCAAGGCCCTGACTGGGCGGGCCGTCACGTTCAGCCTGCCGCCGAAGACGGGCGAGCGGCTTCTGCGTGTGGTATACTACGCGGGCGAGATAGACCAGCTGGGCGATACGCGCGCGACGGTGGAAGACGCGTTGGCGCTCGATGCGCGGGATGACGTCGACGTGCGGTTCGTGCGCGGCGAGGAGATCGCGGAAGGGGCGCTCGACCATGCCGACGCGTTGGTCATCCCTGGCGGGCG
>CAMNLN010000147.1 GCA_946543025.1 uncultured Verrucomicrobiota bacterium | reverse complement strand
AGGACGTCGCCCGACCGCCAATACCATCTGTACGACTCGTGCCGTGCGCCGTCTGCCCGCGCAGGCAGGGTAACGTGACCTGTCCAATAGTTCAAGTACCCGGCCGAAGTTGAATTGTTCGTGATGCCGCCCTCAAGGACGATCGGCCACGACGTGCCGAGGTTCTTGACCGTGAAGTTGCCCATGCCGTTCACGTTCAAGGTGTTTTTCACCGTGAACGGTCCGCCGTTCGGGCCGAACAGCCAGTCGCCGTCCGCGGGCCAGGCGATCGTGTGCCCGTCGCCGCCGATGTTGAGCGTGAACGGCCCGGGATCCATCGCCTTGATGCCCGTATACGGGCCGAACGAGAACGTGCCCGCGCCGCTCGCGGCGATCGGCGCCGTGAAGGAATCGCCGTGGATGCCCAAGTAGCAGTAGGCGGTGGTCGAGGGACCCGCAAGGTGCACGTGCGTGTCCGCGAGGCCAGAGGTCTCGTAGTTCGCCGCGAGCGTGCCGTTCGAGACGACCACGCCGCCTGCGAGCGTGTTGTAGCCCGCGAGCTCCAGCGTGCCCGCCCCCGTCTTCACGAGCCGCGCCGTGAGGTTCAGGCCGGAGAGCGTCAGCGTGCCGCTGGGGACGGAGACGAGATAGTCGTCCGTGAACGACGTGGGCGCGACGAGCGTGCCGCCCTCTTCGACCACGAAGTCCGCGCGGTTCGTCATCGCCACGAACGCATCCTCGGTCCACTCGCCGCCGATCGCGAGCGTCGCGCCGCTCTTGATGGTGATGGGGGCCGTCGTGCAGCCCGGCAGGTTCGCCGCCGAGGCGACGGAAAGCGTGCCTTCCTCCACCGTGTAGCCGCCCGTGAACGTGCCGCCCTTGGAGAGGACGAGCGTGCCCGTGCCCTTCTTGACGAGCGTGCCGCCCGACGAGCCGGGCAGGTCGTCAATGTCGATCGTGACCGTCTGCGTGCCGGTGGACGTATCGATCGTGCCGCCGTTCGGGCCGATCTGGAATTTGCCGCCGCCGCCTAGTGAGTGGATGAAGTTGGCATTGTCGCCGGCGCTCATGCGCACGAGCGTGCCGCCGTCGAGGACAAACTTATCCGTGGCATAGCGCGCGTCCACGCCGCCGACCTTCAGAGTGCCGCCCGTGTTGAGGCGCAGCACGCCAACGCCAGAAGCCTGGTTGCCGATGACGAACTCGCGGACGTTGGTGGTGGCGAAGCGAAGCTCGCCGCCGTTCTCGATGGTGATCGTGCCCGTGCCCTGCTCGCTCGCGAAGACGGAGAGACGCTGGCACTCCCACACGCCGCCGCCCGTGATCGTAAGCGTGCCCGTGCCGCCGGGATAGCGCCCGATGCAGCACCAGTCCGTGCTGTAGACGGTGCCGCCGGAGAGGATCATCGAGCCCGTGCCATGCGCGCCCACCTGGAACTGCCCCACGTGCAGCTCGCCGCCCGACATCTCGAGAGAGCCGCCGCCGCCCGCCACCGAGCCGATCTGCGAGGCGACCGAGACGAGCGTCAGCTTGCCGCCCGTCATCTGCAGATGGCCCGTCTTGCCGCTCGACCGGCCCGTGTGGAAGTACTTGACCGTGTGCTCCATGCCGTCGGAGAAGAGGATCGCACCGCCCGCATCGTTGATGGCCGTGTCGTCCACGCCCGGCAGCGCGCCGCCCTGCCAGTTGGATTCCGTCTCCCAGCTTCCCGTGCCTGCGTTCGACCAGTACACGTCCGCGCCGAACGCGCCCAGAGAGGCCGCGGCGACCGCAAAAAACATGCTTTTTCTCATTGTCCTGCGCTCCTTCTTGCCGGCGCGCACCGCTTGCGCGGCATGCCGGCATCACCTGATTAAAATTGTACTTGCCGATACCATATCACATTCCCGCATTTTTCGCAACGACAAACACGTGCGTACCGGAACCCACGCGGCGGTCCGGCTGGCCGGGCAGGCGCACGACCGCCGTCGTGTTCGGCGGCACCGTCGCCGTGAGCTTCACGTCCGTGCCCTCGCGCGTCCAGGCGGCGGCGATCATGCCATAGGGGCCGTTCACGGACGCCCGAACCCACGCGAGTTCGTCGATGAACTGCGGCGCGATGACAATCTCCTTGAATCCGCGCGCCTTGACCGTCGGCACGGCGCTTGTGGAACTTTCCGTCTCCGGCAGCTGGATGCCCGCGAGATACTGGTAGGCCCAGCCCATGAAGTCGCCGAACATGATATGGTTGCGGCTCGCTCCGTCGCCCCAGTCCTCCCAGAGCGTGGTGCCGCCCTTCTGGATCCACTCCGCCATCGAGGGCTTCGTGGGGTTCACGAGCATTCTGAACGCAAGGTCGGTGCGTCCGATGCGGGAAAGCGCGCGGAACACGTGCTTCGTGCCGAGAAGCCCCATGTTCACGTGGCAGCCCGTGCGCGCCACGCTTTCGACGAGTTTCGCGGCCGTCGCGGCCCGCTCGGCGTCCTCGACCACGCCGTAGGCGATCGGGAACGCCTGCGCCGTCTGCGCGCCGTTGTCGTACGTGCCGCCTCCGCGATAGAACTTCTTGTTGATCCCGGCGCGCGTCTGCGCGGCGGCGGCGGCATACGACGCCGATTCAGCGGCGAGTCCCTTGACGGCGGCGATCTCGGCCGCGATCCGGAGCGCCTGGTAGTAGTAGCAGGAACTTGTCAGCTCGACGGACGGATAGGACGCGCGGTCGACGGGAATCCAGTCGCCGAGGCCGTGCTTCACGAGGCCGTCGGCGTTCGCGCGCGTCGCCGTGTAGGCGAGGTAGCGCGTGAGCGCGGGGTAGATCGCGTCGAGCGCGCGACGGTCGTCGCGGTAGATCCAGAGGTTCCAGGCGATCACGGGCAGCGCGCTGTCCCACGCGGGGCCGTTGCCCCACCGGAAGCCCCAGCCCGACGTGGGCGCGATGCAGCAGATGTCGCCGTTCGGGAGTTGCGTGTCGCAGACGTCGCGCAGCCACTTCTCGTAGGCGGCCGTGTTCTCGAAGCAGTATTGCGCCAGCTCGGAGGCGATCGACGCGTCGCCGGTCCAGCCGTTCTTCTCGCGGTGCGGGCAGTCCGTTGGGTAGCCGTCGACGAAGTTCGAGCGGTAGGCGCGCTCGCCCATCGCCATGAGGGTGTTGAGCGTCTCGTCGGAGCACGCGAAGGAGCCGATCGTGGGGAACGCGGTGTGCACGATGCAGGCCGTCACGTCCTCCGGCGCCGGCGCGCGCCGCAGGCCCTTGACGAGGACGTGCTGGAAGCCGTTGTAGGTGAAGCGGGGCTCGTAGACCTCTCCGTCGCGGCCCGCGCAGACGTAGCGGTCCGTCTGGAACGCGGCGTCCTGCGCGCAGACGCGCTGCGAGGCCGTGTAGCGGAAATGGCAGTCGATCGCGCGGCGCTCCCTGCCCTCCGGCACCTTGTCGTGCAGGCCGTCGCGCACGGAATCCGCCGCGGGCGAGCCGTCCGCGCCCACGCGCTCGTCGTAGCGCACCGACACCACGTCGCCCTTCTCCTGCCCGCGCAGCACGAGGCGCATCCAGCCGGCCATGTTCTCGGGGAACTCGATCATGTACGCGCCGCCGCCGAGGTCCTTGACGGAACGGGGCTTGAGCGTACGCATCACCTCGGCGCCGGGACAGTTCTCGGCCGTGAGCGCGCCCTTCGGCCCCGGCACCTCGACCGCCCGCACCACGCGGCCCGCGAGATCGGGCATCGCGGGGTCGTGCGCGCCGATCACCTCGCCCTCGCGGATGCAGTCGTACCCCACGGGACTCTCCACCTGGCGCCACGAGCCGTCGGAGACGACCGTCTCGCGCGTGCCGTCCGCAAAGGTCAGTTCCAGCTGGGCGATCGCGCGCGGGAAGTCGCGCCACGGCGCGACGTCGAAGTTCCACGTGGCGATGGAACGCACGTCGTACCAGCCGTGGCCCACGAGGATGCGCAGCATGTTCGCGCCGGACTTCACCCGGTAGCCGAGGTCGTAGGTTGAGTAGAGGACGTGCCGGTCGTAGCAGGTCGGCGAGGGATCGAGCACCTTCTTGCCGATCTTCGCGCCGTTGAGAGAAGCTTCGTAGAAGCCCACGCCCGTCACGTGCAGGACGGCGGAGACGACCGGCTTCGAGACGGAGAAGGTCTTCTCGAACGCGGGCGAGGCGTTCTCGCATCGCGCGACGAGGCCTTTCGCGAACGCAGGCTCCTTCGCCGCACCGAGCGACGTCACGGCGCCGTCGGGCGAGGTCCAGGACGCATCCGTGCCGAACGACTTCCCGCCTGGCAGGTTGAAGAGGGCGAGGAACGCGTAGGGTTCCTTCACGGACGGGTTGAAGCCGTCGGACACGATTTCGACCTCGACCGTGTTCTCGCCTTCCACGAGCCACGGCGTAATATCGCGAAAGCGCAGGAAGCGCCAGTCGTGGAAGTGCCCGCTGTGGAGGTGGCACGTCTTGCCGTTGACGCGCACGACGTGCTGGGGAATCGCGGCGTGCACCATCTCCACATACTCGCCCCGCTCCGCGCCGGAGAACATGAACGTGCGGCGGAGCGTCACCGTGCCCTTCTTTCCCTTCGGCGCCGTGATCCAGTGCGCGCCGGCGAGGTCGGCGTCGGGGCGCGTCTCGGGCGCGGGGCCGATCCACTTGGCCTTCCAGGCGTCGGGCGGCAGGATGCCGGTCACCCATTCGGACGGTACGCTCCATGCGGACGCCTCGCCCGTGCCGTCCCACGTGCGCACCTTCCACCAGTAGCGCCGCGACGAGGCGAGCGGCGCGCCGCCGTAGGCGACGTCGATCGACCTGTCGCCGGCGACCTTCCCCGAATCCCACATGTCGCCCGTGTCGGACGCCAGCTTCTCGAGGCTAGACGCCACCAGCACGCGGTACGCGGTCTGCCGCGCGTCCGTCGTGCCGTTCGCCGCCGCCATCTTCCAGCCGAAGCGCGGCGCCGCCGCATCCACGCCGCACGGGTCCGCCAGACGCTCCACCGTCAGACCGTACGGCTCTTCGCCCGCCCCGGATGCCGCCAACGCGAGCATGCACAGAAACCCTGCCACTCTTTTCATCTTAACCCTTCTTCATTTTTACTCGACCGCAACCACTCGCCCCTACCCCCTACCCACTAGCCACTAACCACTGGATAATGCTTGTCCATCGCGGCGGCGAAGAGGTCGATGCCTTCGAGCGTCTTCGTGACGTTCTTCTTTTTCTCTCCGTCGGGAATTGTCATCTTCCACGGGGCCGTGTAAATGCCCTTGAGCCGTTTCGGATCGAGGCGCGTTTTGCAGAACGAGACGAGCGCCTCGGCCGCGTCGTCGCGCGACCAGTTGGAGGTGCAGGGCAGAAGGTCGTAGCCGGCGTCGTTGAGCGCGACGAACGAGGCGGCGAGGTTGCGCTGGACGGCCCACGTGCCGCCTTTCGTCTCGAAGGACTTGTCCCAGGCGAGGTGCTTGTCGCTGAAGTCCGCGCCGTAGTACCACGGCGAGAGCAGCACGTTCTTCGGCATGCGCGCGAGAAAGGCCTCGCGCCCGTCGCAGATCTTGTCCGACCACATCACGGCGCGGGAACCGTTGCGCTCGACCTGTCCGACGGTATAGAGCAGGTCGTGCCACCAGAGGTCGCCCTGGCGGAAGGTGGCGTGGAAGTTGTTCTTGCCCGCCACGGGCACCTCCTCGTCGAAGCCGAGATGGAAGAACGCGGGCTTGTCGAAGATCGCGCAGACGTCCGCGATGACGTCCGCCACCACCTTGTAGTACGCCGGCGTGGAGACCATGCGATGGTAGTCCTTGAGCCAGGAGTCGTGGCAGGTGGAGAAGTTGAGCTTGGGCATCGGCTCCATGCCGAGGCTGCGGATGCGCGCGAGCTCGGCGCGCGTCTTCTCCACGCTCCACGTGCCGGCCACCGCGAGTTCCGGGTGGCTCGGGTAGGCGATGGCCTCGCCGAGGTCGATGAAGACGAGGTTCATCTTTTTCTCGGCCATGCGGTCGACGGACTTCTTCCAGAGGTCGTCGCGGCAGATGACGTAGCTGTGGTAGGGCGTGGGCTTGCCGGCGGGGCCGACGGGGTTGGGCCGCGTCTTCAGCTCTTCGTCGCTCTTCGCGAGGTCGTCCGGGCCGGCGGGATAGTCGCCCCACATGTTCGAGCCGAGGTGAAGGAGCGCGCCGCGATAGAACGGGGCCGGCTTGGCCTCCGCCGCGTACAGTCCGCCTGCGGCGAGCGTCGCCGCGCCGATGAATTCTCTGCGTGTCGTCTGCATGGTTTTTGTCCTTTCGGATATGGAACGGCTTTTCGGCGCGTCACGTGCGCCTGAAGACGAGAGACGTGTTGACGCCGCCGAACGCGAAATTGTTGCTCATCGCGTACTCGGCGTCGATTTGCCGCCCCTCGCCGGCGACATAGTCGAGCTCGGCGCAGGCGGGATCGGGCGTCGCGAGGTTGAGCGTAGGCGGATACCAGCCCGTCTGGAGGGATTTCACCGTCATCGCCGCCTCGATCGCGCCGCAGGCGCCGAGCGTGTGGCCGACGTAGCTCTTGATGGAGGAGATCGGCACGGCGCGGCCGAAGACGGCCCGCGTGGCGGTGGTCTCGGCGACGTCGCCCGCGCGCGTGGCGGTTCCGTGTCCGTTCACGTAGCCGATCGCCGACGGGGCGAGCGCCGCGTCCGCAAGCGCGTCCCTCAGCGCGTACGCCATCGTGTCGGCGTTCGGGTTGGTGACGTGCGTGCCGTCCGTCGTCTCGGCGAAGCCGACCAGCTCGGCAAGGATCGTCGCGCCGCGCGCCTTGGCATGGCCGAGCTCCTCGAGGATGAACGTCCCCGCGCCGTCGCCGATGACGAGCCCGTCGCGCGAGACGTCGTACGGCGCAGGCGTGGCGCGCGGCGCGTCGTTGCGGAGCGACGTGGCGTAGAGCGTGTCGAAGATCGCCACCTGCGTGGCGCTGAACTCTTCCGCGCCGCCCGCGATCATCACGTCCTGCACGCCCCAGCGGATCAGCTCGGCGGCGTTTCCGAGCGCGAGCGACCCGCTCGTGCACGCCGTCCCCGTCGGCACCAGGCGTCCGTGCGTCTTGAAATGGACGCTCAAGTTGACGGCCGTCGTCTGCGGCATCAGCTTCAGGTAGGTGCCGGAGGTGACGTTCTGCACCTTCTTCGTCACCAGCATCGAGTAGAAGTCGAGGAGCGCGGGGATCGAGCCGGAGCACGAGCCGTACGCCACGCCGCACCGCCCGCCCTGCAGCGTCGCCTCGTCGAGCCCCGCCTGCGCGATCGCCTGCTCCGTCGCGTTGAGGGCGTAGATCGAGCACTCGCCCATCGTCCGGACCACCTTGCGCGTATAATGCGCGGGACGCTCGAAGCGGCAACGGGCGGCGAGATGGGAATTGAGTCCCTCGTACTCGGCAAGCTCGGGGACCGTCTCCACGCAATTCGTGAACGTCTTGAGGCGCGCGAACGCCGTCTCCACGTCGTTGCCGAGCGGGCTGACCACCCCCATGCCCGTCACGACCACGCGCCGGCGGCTGTCCGGGCCGCTCATCGGGCCGCCGCCATTTCTGCCGCGATGGCGCGCGCCGCCGCCACGGGATCGTCTGCCGCGAGGATGGGCCGCCCCACGACGAGGTGAGTCGAGCCGTCGCGCACAGCCTCTCCCGGCGTCGCGACGCGCTTCTGGTCGCCGACCGCCGCCCCCGCCGGCCGCACGCCCGGCGTCACGAGCAGGGCCGCAGGCCCGAGGATCTCGCGCATCGCGCGCACCTCCTTCGGGCTGCAGACGATTCCCGCCGCGCCGTTCGCGAGCGCAAGCCGCCCCATCGCCTGCACCTGCTCCGCCGGCGTTCGGCCCGCCACGCCGATGTCCGCCAGATCGCCCGCGTCGAGCGACGTCAGCACCGTCACGGCCAGGATCTTCGGGCCATTCGAGCCAAACGCCGCCGCCGCGTCCGCCGCCGCGCGGATCATCGCCTTGCCGCCCACGGAGTGGATCGTCATCAGGTCCACGCCCAACCGGCCGCCGCTCGTCACGGCGCGCTCCACCGTGCGCGGGATGTCGTGGAACTTGAGGTCCAGGAACACCTTCTTGCCGAAGGCCTTCACCGCCTTCACCACGTCCGGTCCTTCCGCCGTGAACAGTTCCAGCCCGATCTTGTAGAAGTTCACCGCGTCACCCAGAAGCCGCACCTTCGCCTCGGCCTCCGCGCGGCTGTTCACGTCAAGCGCCACGATAAGTTCTGCCATTTGTTCTCCAGTTGAAAGTTAAACGTTGAAAATTGTTTTTCCGC
>CAMNLN010000146.1 GCA_946543025.1 uncultured Verrucomicrobiota bacterium | reverse complement strand
GCGTTCAACGGTCTCACGCTCGTCGGCGACTTGCCCGATTACAAGTCTGTCGGCACGGCAATCTTCATCAAATAGGTTATGTATCTTATGAACAAGAATGTGGTTTTCGCGGTAACGGCCTTTATCGGATGTCTTCATGTGGCGGCGCTTGACGTCGCGCCGTGCAAGGACGCGGCGGAGTTTCGGCGCGTGGGCACGCTTGTCCCGCGATCCAGTCCCGACCCCGTGGACGACCAGTGGATGATCGGCTGCGAGGTCCTCGACCGGGACTTCGCGAAGTTCTCGGCCTACAAGGATTACTTGCCGCAGCTTGGAATCCGTTCCATCCGCCTGCAGGGGGGATGGGCCAAGTGCGAGAAGGAGAAGGGAAAATACGACTTCTCGTGGCTTGACGAGCCGGTGAATTTCGCGTTGGCCCATGGGATGAACCCTGTCCTTGAGACCGATTACGGCAATCCCATCTACAAGGGCGGCGGCGGACATGACCTGGCCGCGGGTTTCCCGCACGGCGAAGAGGGCCTTGCGGCGTGGGATCGCTGGGTCGACGCGCTGTCGCGCCATTTCGCCGGCCGGGTGCGCGACTGGTTGATGTGGAACGAGCCTGACATCGGCTGGAACGAACCGCTCAAGGACGACCCTGACGCCGTGGGCCGCCACAAGCCCGACGCCATCGCGGCGTTCAACGTCCGGACCGCCAGGATTATCCGCAAGAACATCCCTGACGCGCGCATTGCGGGGTTGTCGGTCTGCAGCACCAACCCGAAACTGCACGAGGACTGCTACAAGGCATTCGGCAAGGACATCGGGCTGTTCTGGCGTTTCATCTACCACGGCTATGAGGACGCGCCGGAGAAGAGCTATGCCAACGTGGAGGAGCTGCAGGCGCTCTGTGCGAAGTACGCGCCGCACGCGACCCTCTGGCAGGGCGAGAACGGCGCGCCGAGCGAGATGCCGGGTGACGGCCTCGCGCTCAACCACATCGCCTGGAGCGAGATTTCCCAGGCGAAGTGGGACATGCGCCGAATGCTCGGTGACTTCGTACGCAAGATTCCGTCCTCGGTGTTCACCATCTGCGACTACTACCATCCTGGGCGCGGTATCGGGTGCTATGGGCTCCTGCGGGCGGATTCGGCTCGGAACGTGATCGGCGTGAAACGGGCGTTTGCCGCCGTCCGCAACGTGGCGACCGTGTTCGATTCCGAACTCCTGCGCGTGGAACGACGCGTTTCGTCGCCGGAAAACTCGCTCCAGCTGTGGGAGTTCCAGCGGCGCGGCGCGCCCCTGTTCGTGTTCTGGACAACAGGGGAGTGGATGTTCGAGAAGGGGGCGTGGCGCATGGCGTATCGTCGCCCCGGAGACAGTCTGGAGAAGCGCCCAGCCGTCATTAGTTGGCCGGGCGCGCCGCTTGAGGAGCCGGTGTGGGTGGATCTGCTCACGGGCGATGTGCGTGAATTTCGAAGACCCGCATGAAGATCTGCGCCGACGGACTTGTGTTCACCGACGTGCCCGTCTATGATTCGCCCTGCCTGATCACGGAACGCCGTGCGCTCGACGTCGCGGCATGTGCTGCGGCTGGCGCCGTCATCGAAGTGGGCCCGGTCGAGGGGAACGCCACGCCGGCCGTCCGTGCGGCAACGGAGCGGCTGAAGGACGGCGACACGCTTCGCTTCGCCAAGGGCGAATACCACTTCTTCGAGGAAGGGGCAAAAGATCATTTTCTCGCCTCCGTGGGCAGTTCCACCGGCATGAAGAAGGTCGTCATGCACCTCGAGGGCAAGCGCAACGTGACGGTGGACGGCAACGGCGCCAGCTTCGTCTTCCACGGTGACACGTTCCCGTTCGCGGTGGAGAGGTGCAGCGGCGTGAAGATCTGCAACTTCACCTCGCGCGTGTTCCGGCTGCCGCTCGTGGAGTTCACGGTCGTGGAGAAGAACGAGGAGGGGTTCCTCTGCCGGTTTGCCGAGGGGAGCGCCTCTTACGAGACGAAGGACGGCGAGATCTTCTTCGACATGGACGAGGGGCGCACGGATTCCCGTACGCGAGAGATTTCGGTGCACGCGCTCCGCTACTGCCAAATCCAGTACCTGACGACGCCCGGGTGCACGTGCAACAAGGATACGCTCGCATCGACCTTCTATCCGGTGGCGGCGGAGGACCGGGGTGGCGGGAACGTGTTCTTCCGCTACTGCACGGATTCCCATCCCAAGAACGCCGGGAAGTTCTCATATCCTTTGAACGAGCCGCTGTGCCTGCTGCTCGGCTGCGGGCGCACACGGTCCGTGATGGCGTTTGCGGACTGCCGCGACGTGGAGGTGGCGGACGTCGCCGTTCGCAGCGGCGTCGCCATGGGCATCGTGGCCGAGATGTGCGAGAACATCAAGATCGTGCGCTATAACGTGCGTCCGGACGAGGGGCGGCACGTGTCGCTCACGGCCGACGCCATCTTCCTCGTGGACACGAAGGGGCGAATCGAAATCGCGGATTCGGAGATATGCTGGGGCCTCGACGACGTGATGAACATCCACGGCAACTACACGATCCTCCGCAAGGTCGACGGGCCGCGCGCGGAGGTCGCGATTCCGAGGTTCAACTACACGGGCTACTTCCCGTACCGCGTCGGCGAAAAGGTTGAGTTCTCGCGCGGCAAAGGGCCGGACAAGAAGATTCTCGGGCAGGCCGTAGTCGTGGAGTTCCCGAAGCCGGGACGCGACGCGGAACGCGCGGCCCTCGTCTTCGACCGCGACATCCCCGCCGAGTGGATTGGTTGCGATATCGCCAATCTCTCGCATGCCCCGTCGATCTGGCTGCACGACAACTATTTCCATGACTACATGCATAACCGCCTCTCGGCGTTCGCGGACATCGTGTTCGAGCGCAACCGCCTCCGAAACGGGAACGTTGCGATTCTCCACGACGACCTGACGGGTTACTGGGGCGAGTGCGGCCCCGCGCGCACGCTTGTCGCCCGCGACAACGTCTGCGAGGACATGCGCGGCGCCGCGTTCACCTTCCCCGTGCCGTTCTCGGGCCGCGCGCTGCTTGAAAACAACAGGTTCAACGGAAAAGGTTCCGGCGATCCCTACAGATTCGGACCGGGCGTCGAGAAGTCCGTCGAAATCCGCTAAGATACCAACCGAAGTGAACGGATGTGGGAGGTCGGGCCGATTGCGCTAAAGGCAATGCGCCATGTAGAACGGAAGGTAGGTGATTCCGTCCGCCTCCGTGAACTCTTTGGCGCAGATGACATATTTCGCGCCGAGTTTGCCGCGGCACCTTTCAATCAGTGCGTCCAAGGACGCATGTCGCCTGCATGCGGCGCTCTTCACTTCGATTGGACAGATCTTGATGCCGCGGCGAATCAAGAAGTCGATTTCCATTTTCGGGTTCGCTCTTGAGTGGAACAGCAACTCGTATCCCCTCGCCACGAGAGACTGTGCGACGAAATTCTCGAAGAACATCCCCTCGTTGATGCCAAGCTTGTCGTAGAGAATACCCCTGAGAAGGCGGCCGTCCACATCCCGCGCACCTGTCATCGACTGTGAAACGAGCAGTCCCGTGTCCGCGGCATAGCATTTGAAAAGCGAATCCCCTAGGCTCATTTCCAGCCCTACGGTCGGATCGGTCGAATTGTAGGCGATGTTGGCGACCATCGCGTCGCTGAGCCACAAAAACGCATTCTCGTAACGCCGCATCCGCGCATTGACGCTGAGATCTGCAAGTCGGAACTTCTTCTCCTTGGAATGCAACGCGCCTGGAATGTGGCGGAAAATGGCTCTCACCTTCGGGGCATACCCTTTGGCATACTTTCCGATATCCTGCATGTAGAGGTGAAGTATCTCCTGCTTCATGGACTCGGCGGCTTCGAGACGGTGGTCGCCGCCGCGCAGATACGCCTCAACGGACTGGGGCATGCCGCCTACCACCATGTATTGCCGGGCGAGGTCAATTGCCTTCTCGTGGATGTCCTTTCCAAGCGGGCGCCTCTCTTCGTAGCATGTTCGGATGTAATCGGCAAGATTTGAATTCCCGCACGCCCAAAGAAACTCCTCAAAGTCAAGCGGGTGCAACTTGATCGAATGTTCTTCGCTTGGGATGACAATGTCTTTCACGTTCTCGTGGATGCCCAGCAACGATCCTGTTTCGATGTAGTGGTAAGTGCCATATTTGACCAGTTGCTTGATGGCCTCGCGAGCAGGCGGATAGCGTTGAACTTCGTCAAACACCACGCAACTTCGGCCTGGGACAAGCGTGACGCCAGCAAGCAACTGAAGTCTTTCAAGGAGATTGGCCACATCATCGCTTTCCGCAAACGCACGCTTGTAGGCTCTTACTTGCTTGCCTTTTGCCGAGAAATCAATGTAAATGCATGATTCGTACTCTTCCCGCATGAACCGTGAGACGAGATATGTCTTGCCGACGCGCCGCGCGCCCTCGACAAGAAGAGCGGTCTTGTCGGCGAGTCTCTCTTTCCAGTCAAGGATTTCGCGATACGCCTTGCGCTTGAATTCTTGCGTTATAGTGTCCATGATGCCTCGTCTCGGCGTATATGATACCAGCTTGGATGATGTTCGTCAAGTGGCTTGTCACGAAATAAGCATAGTTGCATTATAGAATCTGTCACGAAAATGAGCAAGTTACATGTTCGGAACCGTCACGAATATTACCAAGTTTTTTTTGTCGTAGGCATTCGGCAATTGCCCCCCCTCTTGATTGGCGACCGCAAGAACGGCACACCATGCAATTTTTCAGGACATGAAAAGTTGCACGATTGCAATTTTTCAGGAGGTGTGCTATAATTCGCCGCAAGGGATAGAAAGAATGAAGAAATCCGTATTTTGCGCGGCGGTGCTTTCCGCCGGAATCGCGTTGGCGGGGTTCGACGTCAGGGACTTCGGCGCGAAGGGCGACGGGGTGACGGACGACACGGCCGCCTTCCAGGCGGCAATCGACGCGGTCGCGGCGCAGGGCGCGGGAAAGATCCTCATCCCCTATTCGCCGAAGGGATACCGCATCGCCGGACCCGGACGCGAGTCCTTTGACAGCAAGCCCTGCCGGGGACAGCTCGTCATTCCGCCGACGGCCAAGAACATCGCCTTCGAGGGCGAGATGCCGTGCAAGCTGCTCTACTCCTACCAAGTGCGCCCGCCCGAGGCGGTTAAGTCCAATTTCACGCCGACGCGCTTCGGGAAGATGGGCATGTACAACACCTGCCTGTTCTCGGACTGGACGCCGCCGGAGGAGCACGACCCGAAGGCGCGTCCGTGGACGATCCTCGCGACCGTCGAAGGCAACATCTGCAAGGGAAAGTTCTCGACGAAGCAGGTGTCGATCGCAAACCTCGAGTTCCGCGCGCATCTCGACAAGGAGACGATGTATCCGAAGGGCGGATGCGTGAACCTGCAGAACGCCTCGCGCGCGATCGTGCGCGACTCGCAGTTCTGCCTCGACGACAACGTGGGCGACACGGTGCTCGGAAAATCGCTCCAGCCGAATCCCTGCCACACGGTGGGGCTGATGATGTCCGGCGACCAGAACGACAACCAGGTGCTGAACAACGTCGCGGTGCAAGGGTTCCGCTACGGCCTCGTGCTGGGCGAGCATGTCGTCGCCGACTACCTCTACGTCCACAACTGCGAGGAGGGGATCGTCTTCCACGACGCGACGCATCTTTCGGTGATCAACCACGTCGTCGCACAACATAACCGGGTGATCCTCTCGACGGCGCCTGACGGGCTTTTCGGGCATCGCGCGGCACCGTGCAACGTGATCATCGGCTCGGTCAACTTCGAGAGCGGACATGGTCTTCTGCCGGAGGTCTCGCGGCTCGTCTGGGGCGTACGCGACCCGGACAACCGTTTCCGTGGCTCGCTCATGTGGCATCAGCCGTGGGGCGACGGGAAGTTCCCCGTGGACGGGGCGAAGAATCTCAAAGTAACAAGGTTCCCCGGGAAATAGCGCGGGTCCATAATAAGGAGTGAAAAAATGAGATTACGGTTCGGAAGGATTCTCGCGGCGGCGATGGCCGCGTCGTGCGCGGCGTGGGCCGCGGGGAACGGGCGGCCGGAGGAGACGGCCGAATGTCCCGTGTCGACGAACATGCGCGGACACGAGAACACGGAGTGGTCGATCTACTACGGGTTCCACCTGACGGACGCGAATCGCGGCCTGCCGCGCGTGCTGCTCGTGGGCGATTCGATCTGCAACGGCTACCAGCGCGACGTGGCGCAGATTCTCGCAGGCAAGATGAACGTGAGCTACTGGGTGTCGTCGTACTGCGTGACGAGCCCCGGCTACCTGAAGCGGCTCGCGCTCTGCCTCGACGAGGCGAAGTACGACGTCGTCCACTTCAACAACGGCCTCCACTCGCTCGGCACGCCGACGGACGACTGGGCGAAGGGGCTGGAGGCGGCGCTGAATCTGATCCGCGCGCGGCAGCCGTCCGCACGCATCATCTGGACCACCTCCACGCCGCTCAAGGACGCGAAGCGGACCGAGAAGGCCCGCGCGCTCAACGCGGCGGCGGCGGACATCGTGAAGCGGCTGGGCAACATCGCGACCGACGACCTCTTCGCGCTTCTCGACCCGCTCGACCGCGAGCAGAATTGGAGCGATACCTACCACCACAAGCCTCCCGTCCGCAAAAAAGAGGCCGAGCAGGTGGCGGCATCCGTGATGGCACGTTAATGAGAAGTGAAAATGAGATTACGGTTCGGAAGAATTCTCGCGGCGGCAATGTGCGTCGCGACGGCTGCGGAAGCGGAAAACGCCCGCGAGACGTGGGACATCTACACCGACTTCGGCCTCTTCGAGGGCAAGGTGCGCAAGACCGAGAAGGGTTGTATGGCCGACGAAAACGGCATCCGCGTGGAGACGGAGGTGGCGACGGGCGTGGCGGGCGTCTCGCGCCGCCGCACGGTCGTGCGCAACCTCTCGGAGAAGCTGCTTGTCGCGACCTGCCTCCTGGACACGTTCCGTTTCGAGGGCGGCGACTTTGAGGTGTACACGCAGGCGAACACGTGGATGAACGAAAGCCGCGGCGCGTGGCAGCCGCTCCACACGGGCATTGAGGCGCGCGGCGGCGGGATGCGCACCGCGTACGGCGCGGCGCCGATGTTCGCGCTCTGGAACATGCAGACGCAGCGCGGACGCGTGTTCCACCTGATGTCCGACGCGATGTGGGAGATGCGCGCCACGGTGATGCCCGACGGCGGCGAGAAAACGCACGTCGTCGTCCAGGTCGGCATGGACTCGCGCCATCTCCACTACTCTCTGAAAAAAGACGAGTCGGTCGCTTTGCCGGAGGTCGTGTACTACGACTTCACGAACAAGACAGACCTCGACTGCCACAAGCTCCACGCCTGGTGGAACGCGAACTATCCGGGCACACGGAACCCCTCGCTCTACAACACGTGGCTCTGCCGGTTCGACAAGCTGGACACTGATTTCGTGCTGAAGCAGGTGAAGAAGGCCGGCGAAATCGGCCTTGAGTATTTCGTGATCGACGCGGGCTGGTTCGGCTCGAAGGGCAGTTGGGTCGCGACGCGCGGCGACTGGAAGGAACGTCCGGACGGCTGGCTCTGCGGACGCCTCGCGGAGATCGCGCAGGCGGTGAAGGCGTCCGGCATGAAGTTCGGCCTTTGGATCGAGGCGGAGACCGCTGCCGACAGCGCGGAGGTGATGAGGACCCATCCCGAGTTCTTCTGTACGCAGCATGGTGCCAAGTTCCTTGACTTTACGCGCGCCGACGCGCGCGAATACCTGCACGCCGCCATCGACGACCTCGTGAAGAAGTACGGCATCGCGTTCATCAAGTTCGATTTCAACTGCGAGGCGTACATCGACGATTTCGGGAAGGACTTCGCGGACTACAACGCCGGGTACCGCCAGTTCCTGCGCGAGGTGCGCGCGCGCCATCCTGGCATCTACCTCGAAGGTTGCGCGAGCGGCGGCCTGATGATGGACCTCGGCTGGGCACGCGACTTCGACAGTTTCTGGCTGAGCGACAACCAGAGTCCCGTCTACGGGTTCCGCATCGCGAAGGAGACGATGCTGCGTCTGCCGCCGCGCAAGATCGAACGCTGGATCACGGCGCGGAGCGCGACCGGCTTGCAGCCCGACTACGCGGGAAAAGACGAGCGCCTGCTCGTGACCGAGGACGCCTGGTGGCGCGAGATGCGGTCGGTGACGCCAGGTTTCGTCGCGGCGTTCGCCACGGGCGGACCGGTGGGCTTCTCTTGCGACCTCACGGCGTTTTCGGAGAAGCATCTGGACTATTTCCGCCGCCTCGTTGCCGAGCGGAAGAA